>NZ_VWWK01000404.1:0-1710 GCF_011753035.1 Burkholderia sp. Ax-1720
GTCGACGCGCTCGCGGCGGCCGGCGCCAGCGTCGCGTTCGGCGACGTGCTGGTCGAGGCGGGGCAGGCGCTGGCCGCGCGTCATGCCGAGGCGGGCCGCGCGGTGTCCTTCTTCCCGCTCGACCTGGCCGATCCGGCCAGCGTGGCGCGCTTCGTCGCCGAGGCGGCCGGCGCGCTGGGCGGCATCGACGGGCTGGTCAACAACGCGGCCATCACCAACTCGGGCGGCCGCGACGCGGCCGAGCTCGAGATCGGCACCTGGGATGCGGTGATGGACGTGAACGTGCGCGGCGTGTGGCTGGCCTCGAACGCGGCCTATCCGCACCTGGCGCGCTCGGGACGCGGCGCGATCGTCAACATCGCCTCGGACACGGCCCTGTGGGGCGCGCCCCGGCTGCTCGCCTACGTGGCCAGCAAGGGCGCCGTGATCGCCATGACGCATGCGCTGGCGCGCGAATACGGCGCCGCCTCGGTCACGGTCAATGCGATCGCGCCAGGGCTGACCGAGGTCGAGGCGACTCGCTATGTGCCGGCCGAACGCCATGCCTATTACCTGCAGGGCCGCGCGCTGCCGCGCGCGCAAGGGCCCGAGGACGTGACGGGCCCGGTGCTGTTCCTGCTGTCGGACGCCGCGCGTTTCGTGACCGGGCAGTTGCTGCCGGTCAACGGCGGTTTCGTGATGCATTGACGCTTCAATCATCAGCATGCCGAATCGACGCGAACGGTCGATCCGGCGCTTCGGAAAATTGCGGACCCGAGGGTCCTGAAGTCTCTAGGAGAACACCATGGAGCAGCTCGATATCGAACGCAAGTCGTGGGACCAGCCCGCCGACGCGAGCTTCGCGGACTGGATGGAAGGGCGCGTCGCGCGCCTGTCCACGCGCCGCTACGACTGGGACGCGCTGAAGTTCCAGGCCGACTACGACCCGCAGTACCGCCGCGCGCAGATGCGCTACGTCGGCACCGGCGGCACCGGCGTGGCCAAGGACATGAACACCGTGCCGGCCGGCGGCTTCACCTTCTCGACCATGGTGATCCCGGCCGGCAATATCGGCCCGAGCCATATCCACGTCGACGTCGAGGAAATCTTCTTCGTGCTGCGCGGGCGCATCAAGGTGATCTGCGAGCGCGACGGCGAGCGCTGGGAAGCCGTGCTCGGCGAGCGCGACCTGATCTCGGTGCCGCCCGGCGTCTATCGCACCGAGATCAATATCGGCGAGGAGGACGCGCTGATGTGCGTGATGCTCGGCGCGGCCAAGCCGATCACGCCCACCTATCCGCCCGATTCGCCGCTCGCGAACCTGAAGCGTTGAGCGGGCACGGGACCAGCATGAGCAGCATGAGCGAAATCGATCCGCGCGGGGCCGAGGCAGAGGCCGGGCCCGACGCGGCCCTGGCCGCCCGGCTCGGGCAGTTTCCGGCGCGGCGCATCGCCATTCGCGAAGCCGGGCTGATCGGCTGGCGCGAATCGGGTCCAGCGGAAGGGGCCGGCGATTCGACGGCGCGCGCGGCGGCCGGCGAGCGGGCATTGCCGGTGGTGCTGCTGCACGGAATCGGCTCGGGCGCGGCCTCGTGGCTGGCCCAGCTCGACACGCTCGGCGTCTCGCGTCGCGTGCTGGCCTGGGACGCGCCCGGTTACGGCGAATCGACGCCGGTCGCGCCGGCCTCGCCGCTGGCGGCCGATTACGCGGCGGCGCTGGCCGGCTGGCTC
>NZ_VWWK01000405.1:0-1678 GCF_011753035.1 Burkholderia sp. Ax-1720
GCGGTCGCGCCCGGCAGGGGCGCGGGGCCCGGGCAGGCCGGCGTGGGATGTCGTGGGGCCGGCGCATCGTCGAGTCCGGCCGTTGTCGGTTCAGGCCGCGGCCGCCGGCGCCGTGGCGGGTGCCGTCTTCGGTGCGGGCTTGAGGCTGGCCGACCAGCGCATCGCGGGCCGCTCGACGGCGCGGTAGAACAGCCAGGCCAGCGGGATCGCCGCGGCGAGGAACAGGAACGACGGCCAGATCGCGCTCTGCAACTGCGAGCGGTACAGCAGCGAGCCGAGGCAGACGAACAGCGGCAGGTGGATCAGGTAGAGCGAGTAGCTGAATTCGCCGAACCAGGCGAAGCCGCGCACCAGCGCGTTCGACGGCGCCGGCCGCGCGATCGCGGCATACAGGTAGCAGGCGAAGCCGAGCGACCAGAGCTGGAATGCGCCGTACTGGCCGAAATGGAAGGCCGCGCAGCCGAGCGCGATGCCGGCCGCGCCCGCCAGGTACCAGCCGCGCGAGGGCAGGCGGTTCGCGCCGCGGCCCGCGCGCAGCTCGGCGATCAGCGCGCCGAGCGTCCAGGACAGCCAGTAGGAGGTGAACACCTGGATGTCGTGCCGCTCGAACAGCCAGGCCGACGCCAGGTTGAGCAGCGCGACCGCGGCCACCAGCGGCATGATGCCGATCCGCTTGCGCAGCGCGAACCAGAGCGGGTAGACGGCATAGAACTGCACCTCGAGCGAGAGCGTCCAGAGCGCGCCGTTCGAGCCGTAGGTCTGCCCGGCGATGCCCTGCAGCGACAGCAGGTTGACCAGGAAGGCCTGCCAGCCGATCTCGCGGATCTTGTGGCTGACCGGCGTGAACTGCAGGCTCACCAGGTCCAGCGCGAGCGTGAGCAGCAGCGCGGCCAGCAGCACCGGGTAGATGCGCGCGAAGCGGCGCGCCCAGAAGTTGGCGACGTCGAGCCGGGTGCCCGGCGCGGCCGCCAGCTTCAGCGCGATATTGCGGTGGATGCAGTAGCCGCTGATCACGAAGAAGATCGGCACGCCGGCCGAGCCCCAGGCGAACGGGAAGGTCAGGTAGGCGGCCAGCGCGTTCGGATCGAGCGCGTGGCCGTGGGCGCGATGGAAGGCCTGCATGCCGATCCAGACGATCTGCCGGCAATGGAAATAGGCCACCAGCAGCGCAGCGAAGCCGCGCAGGGCGTCGATCAACGCATCCTTGTTGTCGGGAGCGGCGGGCCGCGCGAGCGTCGGCGCGCTGGGAGCATTCATGCGTCGGTTTCCTTGGCCTGAAATAGCGAACGATGCGCGGCGGGCGAACGGCCGTTCGCCGTTTGGCGCACCCTGATCCTAAGGCGTGAGAAATCGAACGATGAACGAAAAAAAACCGCATGAAATTGCAACAAGACGTTTCGCTGCCCGCGCCGTTCCAGGTGGCGAAATCCGCCCAATTATTTGCCGATTTTTTTCTGATAGTTTGGGTTCGGGTCGAAACAGACGAGGGATTGCAAGATGGATATCAACTGGATCGCAAGCGGCGCGGTACTGCTGGTCATGGTCGTGTTGTCGGCCTATCGCGACGCCTTGAAGAACGAACCGATCAGCCGCTTCGGATTCGAGCGTGGCGACGCGGCATTGACCGAGGAATTCGAATGACCGGCCGCGCGCGCGGCGCCTCGCTCGCGGCCGGCCT
>NZ_VWWK01000406.1:0-1687 GCF_011753035.1 Burkholderia sp. Ax-1720
CGGTGCCTGGGAGGCCGCGTTGGGCGGCACCACGCCGGCCGCCAGCAGCGCCTGCCAGAGCTGGGCGCGATCGGCTTCGCGGTCGGCGAGATCGGGCGGCAGCGGCGCGGCGGAGGCGGCCGGTGCGGTGGAATCGGCAGAAGCCCCGGAAGCCCCGGAAGCCCCGGAAGCACCGGAAGCACCGGAAGCACCGGAAGCACCGGAAGCACCGGAAGCACCGGACGCGGCAGAAGCGGCAGAAGCCCCGGGCGCCTCCACTTCGTCGCGCGGCACTTCGGCATCGCGCGCCACCGGCCGCGTCGGCGAGGGCGCGCGTTCCGGCAAAGCGGGGGCGAGAGACGAAGCCCTATCGGTCATGCGGTTCTCCATGGGTGGCCAGGTTGCCTCGGGATCATCGGGCTGCATCGCGTCGGCGAACGCGGCGCTTGCCGCCGCGGCCTCACCGGCCTCGCGCGCCGGCCGGCCCTCGTCGGCGCGCCGGTCCTGCCCGGCCAGCACATGCCGGCGCCAGGCCAGGTCGACGCCGCGCCACCAGCCGGCCAGCGTCGGCAGGTCGTGCGTGGAGGACATCGCCGCCGCGTCGCGGTCCCAGGCCTCGGGCGGCCGGAACGCGCCGTCGCGTTCGCGCTCGAAGGCGAGCACGCGCATCCCGGCGATGCCGCGCGCGGCCAGCCGTTCGCGCAAGCCCTCGGGCACGGTGCCGAGATCCTCGCCGATCGCGATGGCGCGATGCCGCGCGGATTCGAGCGCGACCAGCCGCAGCAGATCGTCGAGCGGGTAGCGCAGGTAGGCGCCCTCGCGCGGCGAGCCGCCGTCGCGCACGATCCACAGCCGCTGGAAGCCGAGGATGTGATCGATGCGCACGCCGCCGGCATGCGCGAAGGCACCGCGCAGCAGCGCGATGAAGGGCGCGTAGCCGTTCGCGCGCAGGCCGGCCGGGGTCCAGGTGGCGACGCCCCAGGCCTGGCCCTCGGGATTGAACAGGTCGGGCGGCGCGCCGATCGACAGCCCCGAGAGCAGCGTGTGCGGCGCGGCCCAGGCATCGGCGCCGTCGGGCGCCACGCCGACCGCGAGATCGGCGATCGTGCCGATCGACATGCCGGCTTCGCGCGCGGCCTGGCGCGCGCCGTCTAGCCCGCGTGAGGCCAGCCATTGCGTGAAGGCGAAGAAGGCGACGTGCTCGGCGCGCGCGGCCGCGAAGGCGCGTACCTCGGTGGTGCCGGGGTTCTGCCACTCGGCGGGCCAGCGGCGCCAGTCGGGGCCGAGCCGCTCGGCGATGGCCTGCGCCTGCAGGGCGTCGAACACGGCTTGCGCGTGCAGCGCGTCGCCGCCTTCGGCCGAGAAGCGCGCGAAGGCCTCGTGCTCGGCCGAGGGATGCGCGCGCCAGCGCTCGAACAGGGCACGCAGCACGCGCAGCTTGAGATGCAGCGCGCGCGGCCAGTCGACCAGCGGCGCGCGCGACAGCGCCTCGGCGGTCTCGGCGAGCCCGGTTTCGGCCAGCACCGCGCGCGTCGCCTCGGCGCCCAGCACCGTGTCGGGATCGACATAGGCGAAGTTGTGCCAGCGCCGCGAGGACGGCGAATAGGGACTGTCGCGCTCGGGCTGGGCCGGGAAGCCGGCGTGGGTCGGGCTCAGCGCCAGCGCGTCGGCGCCCAGCCGCGCGGCCGAGCGCGCCAGGGTGGCCAGC
>NZ_VWWK01000407.1:0-1649 GCF_011753035.1 Burkholderia sp. Ax-1720
AGGCGGCAGGCGGCAGGCGGCGGGCGGCGGGCGGCGAGCGACGGGCGACGGTTCGGCGAGCAGCAGCCGGCGGCGCAAGCGCAACGCCGCCGCGACCTTGCGCCGCCGATCTGGCAAAATCCCGGATTGCCGCCCGCCCATCGCGCCCCTGCCGCGCGCCGCCTCCATGCCGACCCTCAGCGAACTGTTCGTCTACCCCATCAAATCCTGCGCGGGCATCTCGCTCACGCGCGCGACCCTGCTCGAAAGTGGCCTCGAATACGACCGCGCCTGGCTGATCGTCGAACCCTCGGGCTCGATGATCACGCAGCGCACGCATCCGCGCCTGGCGCTGGTGAAGATCGCGATCGGCGAAACCGAATTGCTGGTCGAGGCGCCCGGCATGCCGCCGCTGCGCACGCCGCTCGACGCGCTCGCGCTCGGCGACGCGCCGCGCCTGTCGGTGACGGTCTGGAAGGACAGCATGGAAGCGCTCGACACGGGCGAGGCCACCGCGCGCTGGTTCAGCGCCTTCCTCGGCCTGACGGTGCGGCTGGTGCGCTTCGCGCCCGAGGTGCGCCGCGAGGTGACCCGCAAGTGGACCGGCGAGCTCAGCACCCACACGCAGTTCGCCGACGGCTTCCCGGTGATGGTGATCGGCCAGTCCTCGCTGGACGACCTGAACGCGCGGCTCGGCCAGCGCGGCGTGCCTGCCGTGCCGATGAACCGGTTCCGGCCCAACCTGGTGATCAGCGGGCTCGATGCCTATGAAGAGGATTACGTCGAGCATCTCGACATCGAGGCCGCGAGCGGCCCGATCCGGCTGCGGCTGGTCAAGCTCTGCACGCGCTGCCCGGTGCCCGACGTCGACCAGGCGCTCGGCGGCCCGAACCCGCAGCATCCGCACGAACCGCTCGACACCATGAGCACCTATCGCGCCAGCGAACGCTTCAACGGCGAATTGACCTTCGGCAAGCACGGCGTGCTGGTGCTGGCCGAGAGCGGCGCCGGCACGCGCGTGCTGGAAGTGGGCCAGCCGCTCGAGGCGGAAATCGGCTTCGACGCCTGAGCCCGGCGCGGCGGCAATCGCGAGACGGTTGCGGGACGGTTGCGGGACGGTTGCGCCCGCAACCACCTCGCCGATCCGGCTAGGCGGCGCCCGTGCCCGGCTCCGCCCGCGCCGGCAGGGCCGCCGGCGCGAGCGGCAGCCGCACCGTCACCACCAGCCCACCGCCCGGCGCATCGCCCAGCGCGATCTCGCCCTCGTGCACGCGCACGATCTCGCGCACGATCGACAAGCCCAGCCCCGAACCCTCCACCGATTCCGTCGCCGAGCTGCGATAGAAGCGCTCGAACACCGCCTCGCGCTCCTGGCTGGCGATGCCGGGGCCGTCGTCGATCACGTCGAGCCGAGCCTGCCCGCCCTCCCGGCCGATCCGCACCGTGATCACCGCGCCGTCGCCGGCGTAGCGGATCGCGTTGTCGACCAGGTTGCCGATCAGGTCGGCCAGCAGATCGGCGCGCGCGACCACCTCGACGTCGGCCTCGTGCTCGAAGCCCAGGTCGATGCCGTGGGCGCGCGCCACCGGCGACCAGTCGAGCGCGCTGCTGCGCGCGAGCCGGTGCAGCGCCACGCGGCGGCGCTCCAGCGCGGCGCCGCCGTCCGACTC
>NZ_VWWK01000408.1:0-1646 GCF_011753035.1 Burkholderia sp. Ax-1720
TTCGCCGCCGAGCATCGCTACCGCGGCATCGGCGCCTGGGCCGCGGCCGCCGCCGGCTGGACCGGCGGCAACCTGAACCCGCGTGCCGAGCAGCCCACGCCGCCGCCCGCGCATCTGTGCGCGATCGCGGCGATGGCCGCCCTCAACTACCTCGCCGCGCTGGTGCCGGCGCGATTCGACGCGCGACGCCTGACGTACGTGCGCGACGCGCTGGGCCTGCTCGGCACGCCCAACGGATCCGACGGAGGACCTCGATGAGCACCGAACCGAGCCTGACCCTGGCGGTGCAGGGTGAACGCGCCGAGCGCCTCGCGCAGCGCGAGCAACGCTTCGACCGCCGCGACGGCAGCATCGGCCGCGCCGACGATTGCGACTGGGTGCTCGGCGCCGAGGGCGTGTCGCGGCTGCATGCGCTGATCCGCTACCTGAACGGGCTCTACTTCGTCGAGGATCGCAGCACCAACGGCATGCTGCTGAACGGCGCGCCGCTGCGCAAGGGCGACCCGGCCGCGCTGCGTGACGGCGACCGGCTGCAGATCGACACCTTCGAGATCGCGGTGCGGCTCGGCGGCGAGACCGGCGGTAACTGGCAGGCGCAGACCGATCGCGCGCCGACGGCGCCGGCTTCGACATCGACGCCGCGGGTTCCGCCGGCGCCGGCCGTGCCGGCTGCCGGCGCGGCCGCGCTGTCGTCATTGTCGTCATCGTCGTCGGCCGAGAACCGCGAGCCGCTCGATCTCGGCGCGCTGCTTTCGCCGCGCCAGCTCGATGCGCAGGGCGATGCGCAGGGCGATGCGGGCCGTCCCGACGGCCTGATCCCCGGCGCGCGCGATGCGGCCGTGCCGGGTTCGAGCCTCGATCCGCTCGCGCTGTTCGATGCTCCCTCGTCCTATTACGACGAGGCGCCGGGCGCGGTGCCGGCCGACCAGGGCTGGAACCACACGCCGTCGCCCTCGGATCGATTCCGCCCGCCCCAGGTGGCGGGCGCGCGCCCGGCCGGCGCCTTGCTGCCCGACGATTGGGATGCCACCGGCAGCCGCTTCACGCCGCCGGCCGCGCCGGCCGCTCGCCAGTGGGACGATTCGCTGCTCGCGCCCGCGTCGAATGCCGCGCCGGCGATTCCGCCCGCTGCCTCGGGCGAGGACGATTCCTTGCTGGCGCCCGCGCCGCTGCGTGCCGCCGAGGCCGCGCCTGCGATGCAGTCGAGCGCCTCGCACCAGGGCGACGCGCTGCCGGGTTCGAGCCCGGCGCGAGCGGCCGGTGCCGCGCCGGTGATTCCGCCGTCGGCCTCGCGCGAGGACGATTCGCTGCTGGGTTCGATTCCGCCGCGTGCGGCTGGTGCTGCTGCGGTGCCGCCGTCGTCGGTCCGGCATCAGGACGATTCGTCGTCGGACGCGATTCCGGCGCGCGCGACGGGTGCCGCGCCGGTGCCGTCGCCGTCGCATCCGGACGACTCGCTGCCGCGCTCGGCGACTGTCGCGCCGGCCGCCCCGCAGCATGACGATGCGCTGCTGGACCTGATCCCGGCACGCGCGGCCGATGCCGCGCCGGTGCTTCCGTCGTCTGCGCCGCAGCACGGCGATTCGCTGCTGGCCCCGATCCCGGCACATGCCGCCGAGGCGCCGCCGCTCGCGCCGGGCAACCCG
>NZ_VWWK01000409.1:0-1602 GCF_011753035.1 Burkholderia sp. Ax-1720
CGGCGCCGGGCAGCAGGCCCAGCAGCACCTCGGGCAGGCCCAGCGTGGCGCCCGGCAGCGCGAGGCGGTAATGGGCGGCGAGCGCCACCTCCAGGCCGCCGCCCAGCGTCGCGCCGTGCAGCGCGACCACCACCGGCTTGGCGCTGTCCTCGATGCGGCGGCAGACCTCGGGCAGCGCGGGCGGCTGCGGCGGCTTGCCGAATTCGCGGATGTCGGCACCGGCGATGAAATTGCGGCCCGCGCCGACGATCAGCACCGCCTCCACCGCCGCGTCGCCGGCGGCGGCCTCGATCGCCTCCAGCAAGCCGCGCCGGACGTCGGTGGACAGCGCATTGACGGGAGCATGGTCGACCGTGACCACCAGCACCTTGTCGCGGCGTTCGCGCGTGACGGTGCCGGCAGCGGCGGCAGCGGAGGGATTCGGGGCGCTCATCGTGTCTCCTGGGATGGAATCGGGCGCGCGGGCGCGTTGCGGCTCGCCTCGCGGATTCACGATTCTCGATTGATCGAGCCGGATTGACAATTTCCAGATCCTTTTACAAGCTGTCAAAATTCTTTTGACAATCAAGCGATGGATGCCGGAATGGACCTCAATGCGCTGACCCTGCTGGTGGAGATCCTCGATGCCGGCAATCTCAGCAATGCCGCGCGCCGGCTCAAGATGAGCCGCGCCAATGTCAGCTACCGGCTCAATCAGCTGGAGAAGTCGGTGGGGCTGCAACTGGTGCGGCGCACCACGCGCCGCATCGAGCCGACCGAGGTGGCGCTGCGCCTGGTCGAGCACGGCCGGCGCATCCAGCACGAACTGCTGGCCGCGCAGGAAACCGTCGCCACGCTCGGCCAGGCCCTGCAGGGCCGCGTGCGGCTGTCGGTGCCGAGCGGTTATGGGCAGATCGTGATGTCCGACTGGCTGCTGGCCTTCAAGCGCAACTATCCCGGCATCGTGCTCGACGTGGTGTTCGAGAATCGCGTCGAGGACCTGCTGCGCGACGAGGTCGACATCGCGGTGCGGGTGATGTCCGAGCCGCCGCAGAACCTGGTGGCGCGCGACATGGGCGCGGTGCGCTATGTCGCCTGCGCCTCGCCCGAGTTCGCCGCGCGGCACGGCATGCCGGCCACGCTCGACGCGCTGGCCGACGCGCCGCTGATCACCGCCACGGTGGTCGGCCGCCAGCTGCGCATCGCCGCCTACCTCGACGGCGACCGCCACGAGGTGCTGCTCGCGCCCACCCTGATCTCCGAGAACTTCCTGTTCCTGCGCCAGGCCGTGCTGGCCGGGCTCGGCGTGGGCATCGTGCCGGATTACGTGATCCAGGACGACCTGCGGCGCGGCGCGGTGGTCACCACGCTCGATGCCTACCGGCTCAGCATCTTCGGCACGCGCATGGCGATGCTCTACATGCCGAACCGCCATCACACGCGCGCCACCGCCACCTTCATCGACTTCATCCTGGAGCAGGCGCGCCTGTCGGGGCGGCTGGTCGATTGAGCCGCCGGGAGGGCACGGCCCGCTCCAGCCCGGAGCGGGCGAGCGGCCCCGCGCGCCAAGCCGCCCGACGCTCCGGCCGGGCGGCTCGCGCCTCACCCCGCGCGCCTGGCCGA
>NZ_VWWK01000410.1:0-1600 GCF_011753035.1 Burkholderia sp. Ax-1720
CAGGCGCGCCACCGGCGTCAAGGCCAGCAGCCGCAGCGGCCGTTCCGCGCCGGCCACCAGGCGCTCCACGAAGCCCGGCGCGGGGCGTGCCAGCAGCCGCGCCGGCGGGGCCGCCTGCAGCAGCTTGCCGCCGTCCATCACGGCGATCTGGTCGCCCAGCCGCAGCGCCTCGTCGATGTCGTGCGTGACCAGCACCACGGTGACCTTCAGGCGCCGCTGCAGGGCCGCCAGGTCGTCCTGGGCCTTGCCGCGGATCAGCGGGTCGAGCGCGCCGAACGGCTCGTCCATCAGCAGGATGGCCGGCTCGGCGGCCAGCGCGCGCGCCACGCCGACGCGCTGCTGCTGCCCGCCCGAGAGCTGGTGCGGCAGCTTGTGGCGATACACCGAGGGATCGAGGTCGAACAGGTGCAGCAGTTCGTCGACGCGCTCGGCGATGCGCGACTTCGACCAGCCGGCCAGGGTCGGCACGGTGGCGATATTGCGCGCCACGCTCCAGTGCGGGAACAGCCCGTGGCCCTGGATCACGTAGCCGATGCCGCGCCGCAGCGTCTCGCCGCGCAGCGTGGCGGTGTCGACGCCGTCGATGCGGATGGTGCCGGCGCTCGGCTCGATCAGGCGGTTGATCATGCGCAGCAGGGTGGACTTGCCGCTGCCCGAGGCGCCCACCAGGGCGGTGACGGTGCCGGGCGCGATCTCGAGCGAGACCTGGTCCACCGCGAGCAGCGAGCCGAAGCGGCGGCTCACGCTTTCGATTTCGATCATGCCGGGTTCCGTTGCGTCAGTTGTGTCAGTTGGATCGCGGCGTCGAACAGCACCGAGATCACGAAGGCCAGCGCGATGGTGGGCAGCGCGCCGAGCAGCACCAGGTCGGTGGCGGCCTGGCCGAGCCCCTGGAAGATGAAGGTGCCGAAGCCGCCGCCGCCGATCAGCGCGGCCACCGCGGCGAGCCCGACGTTCTGCACCAGCACGATGCGCAGCCCGGCCAGGATCACCGGCAGGGCCAGCGCCAGCTCGATGTCGAGCACGCGCTGGCGGCGCGTCATGCCCATTGCCGCGGCCGCCTCCACCACGCCGGGATCGACGCGATCGATGCCGACCACCACGCTCGAGACGATCGGCAGCAGCGCGTAGAGGAACAGCGCGACCAGGGCCGGGGCCGGGCCGATGCCGCTGATGCCGAGCGCGGCGGCCAGCGGCAGGTGGGCGGCCAGCAGGCCGAGCGGCACCATCAGGATGCCGAACAGGGCGATGCTGGGGATGGTCTGGACCACGTTGAGCACCGGCATCAGGGTGGCGCGCCAGGCCGGCCGGTGCGCGCAGCCGATGCCCAGCGGCAGCGCCACCGCGAAGGCGGCGAAGGTCGAGCCGGCCACCAGTTCGAGATGGCGCAGCGCCTCGGTCCAGAAGGTATCGGCGCGCACCGCGTATTCCTGCATCACCGACAGGCCGTCCCAGATGCCGCTGGCCAGCGCCGCGCCCACCGCCGCCAGCGCGACCACCAGGGCCAGCACGCGCCGCGCGGGCGACAGGCCGAGCCGCGCCAGCGCGTCGGCGATCAGCACCGCGAAGGCGAACAGCAGCAGCCAGGCGCCGGCGGCCG
>NZ_VWWK01000411.1:0-1600 GCF_011753035.1 Burkholderia sp. Ax-1720
CCCGCCGTCACCGGCGCCGAGGCGCTCGAGACAGCCCGCGCCCGTGCCGATGCCGGCGACTTCGCGGCCGCCGAGCGCGCCGTGCTCGAGGCGATGAGCGCGGCGGGCCCGAGCGCCGAGGCCTACTACCTGCTCGGCCTGATCGCCGACGCGCAGGGGCTGCCGGTGGCCGCCGAGCACTACCGCAAGGCGCTCTACCTGGCGCCCACCCACCGCGAGGCGCTGACCCACCTGGCGACGCTGCTCGACATCGCCGGCGACCACGACGGCGCGCGCTGGCTGAAGGAGCGCGCGCGCCGCGCCGAGGCCCAGGCCGTCGGCAAGGACACGGGAGGACGCGATCATGCGCGACGTCGCTGACGGCGTGGTCGACATCGACGCGATCGACGATTGCTGGAACCGCATCGGCGTGCGCGGCGACCAGTCCTGCGAGCGGCTGGCCGAGGTGCAGCGCTGCCTCAACTGCCCGGTGTTCGCGCGCCACGCGGCGCACCTGCTGGACCGGCCGCTGTCGGGCGAGGATCTCGCGCAGGCCGCGCGGCGGGTGGCGGCCTCGCCCGCCGCCGCGACAGCCGGCGAGCACGGTGAGGGCCAGTCGGTGCTGGCGTTTCGCGTGGCCGACGAATGGCTCGCGCTGCCCACCTCGACGGTCCGGCAGATCGTCGACGACCGGCCGATCCATTCGCTGCCCGACCGGCGCAGCCGCGCCGTGCTGGGCGTGGTCAACGTGCGCGGCACGCTGCGCATCGCGGTCTCGCTGGCCCGCCTGCTCGATCTCGACGCTGCTGCCGGGCGTGCCGCCGAGGGCCCGCGCGCGGCCTTCACGCGCATGCTGGTGGTGGCCCATCGCGGCGAGCCGGTGGTGTTCCCGGTCGACGAGGTGGAGGGCGTGCTGCGCTTCGCCGCCGCCGATCGCGTGCCGCCGCCGGCCACCGTCGCGCGCGCCGGCGTGACGCATACGCGCTGCGTGTTCGGCTGGCGCGAGCGCGTGGTCGGCCTGCTCGACGAGGACCGGCTGTTCGATTCGCTGTTGCGGAGCCTCAGATGAGCCATGACGACGACCTGAGCCGGCAGTCGCTGCTCGACCTGTTCCGCGAGGAAACCCAGACCCAGACCGAGGCGCTGTCGCGGCACCTGCTCGCGCTGGAGCAAGGCGTCCAGGATGCCGCCGCGTTCGAGGCCTGCATGCGCGCCGCGCATTCGCTCAAGGGCGCCGCGCGCATCGTCGGCGTGCCGCAGGGCGTCGAGATCGCGGGGCGCATGGAGGAATGCTTCGTCGCCGCGCAGCGCGGTGAGCAGGTGCTGGGCGCCAGCCATATCGATGCGCTGCTGACCGGCGTGGACCTGCTGGTGCGCGTCGGCGACCCGGGCACGGCCGCTTCCGTGACGCCGATCGAGATCGACGCCTTCGCGGTCGCGCTGGCGAATGCCGGCGAGGCAGGCGAGGGCGGTGAGGCGGGGCGCGCCGCCGTGTCGGCGCCGGCGCCGGCGGCGCCGCTCTCGCTCGACGAGCTGGCCGCGCAGTTGCGATTGTCCGAGCCGCTGCCCGACGAGGCGCTCGCCAAGCACGACGTCCGGCTGCCGCTGGAGCCGTCGCTCG
>NZ_VWWK01000412.1:0-1525 GCF_011753035.1 Burkholderia sp. Ax-1720
TGATGCCGCCGCGCTACCTGCGCAACGGCGCACTGGCGCAGGCCTGCCTGGCCGCGCTGCGCGAGCGCGATGCCTGGCTCGCCGCGCATCTGCAGGTCTGCGACGAGCGCGCCTGGTGGGCGCTGGGCGCGGCGCCGGCAAGCGGCGACGCGGCCGCCTGGATCGCCGAGCGCGGCGATCTTGCCTGCCTGCTGCGACGCTACCCGCGGGGCGAGGGCTGGCTGTTGCCGATGGCCGCGCTCGGCGTGTCCGATGCGCGCGGGCGACTGCCGGCCTTCGATGCGCTGTGCGGCGGCGCCGCGGCGTCGACGCCCGCCAGGCGACGCGGGCTGTTCGCACAACTGGCGCGACTGCTCGCCGAACTCGGACTGCGCTGTTTCCGTCACGGGGTGATGCCGGAGCTGCATGGCCAGAACGTGGTGCTGCGCGTTGGCGCGGATGGCCTGACGGGGCTGGTGCTGCGCGATCACGACACGCTGCGGATCTGTCCGCCGCTGATGGCCGAGGCCGGCGTGGCGGCGCCCGATTACCTGATCGACCGGAGCACGCCGAACACCCTGATTCTCGAGGCGCCCGGCGCTCTGTTCGCCTATTTCCAGACCTTGGCCGTCGGCGTGAACCTGTATGCGATTGCCGCCGCGCTGTCCGAAGCCGACGGCGAGGACGAGGCGCTCGCCTGGCAGTGGATCGGCGATGCGCTGCGCGATGCCGTGGCCGGCGTGTTCGGCGACGGTGCCGCGCCGGCCTTGCGCGAGCTGGCGGAGGCCGCCTTGTTCGACAGCGCGAGCTGGCCGTTCAAGCAGCTGATCGAACCGCTGGTCGGCCGCGTCTCGATCGGCACCGGCATGCCGAGCGGCCTGGGCGAGATCGCCAATCCCTTGCGCGCGGCCAGGGCCGGGCAGGGCGGCCGACGATGATCGGGCCGCACCGCTTCGCGGTCGTGACCCTGGTGGCCTGCCAGGGCGTGATCACGCTCGGGCTGATGGTGCTGGTGCCGATCATGCCGTTCTTCGTGCGCGGCCTGCTCCCGCCCGACGCGACACTGGCCGAGGTGACACGCTGGAGCAGTATCGCGCTGGCCGCGCCGGGTGTCGGCGCGCTGCTCTGCACGCCGCTGGCGGCCGGCTGGTGCGAGCGTCTCGGCTATCGACGCGCGCTGCTGCTGGCGCTGGCGCTGTTTGTCGCCAGCCTGCTCGCGATGGCCTCGGCGCGCCATCCGATGCTGTTCGTCGCGGCGCGGGTGGTGCAGGGCGCGAGCACCGTGAGCGTGATCGTGACGGCCTATCTGGCGCGCGTCGCCGAGGCCGATGCGCGAGGTCGCGCGCTCGGCTGGCAGGAGTCGGCGGTAGCCGCCGGCGCACTGCTCGGGCCGACGCTCGGCGGCGTGCTGCAGGATCTCTGGTCGGTGCGGCCGCTGCTGTACGCGGTCGCGCTCGGCACGGGCCTGGCGGCGGCCGGGCTGGCCTGGACCCTGGCCGAGCCGGCCCGCGATCCGGCCGAGGCCGCGAGCGATGCGGCCTCGCGG
>NZ_VWWK01000413.1:0-1523 GCF_011753035.1 Burkholderia sp. Ax-1720
AGCCGCTCGCGCGGGCGGGCCGCCCGGGCCTGCGGCGCGCGCTGGTGCAGGTGCACCGCCAGATGCGCGAGCGGCGCCGCAGCATCGCGCGCGTGCGCACCGGCAATCCGCTCTTCAACGCCTGGCTCGACCGCTCGCTGGCCGACCTGGGCCTGCTGACCACCCAGCTCGAGACCGGCCCCTATCCCTACGCGGGCATCCCGTGGTTCTCCACGCCCTTCGGCCGCGACGCGGTGATCACCTCGCTGCAGATGCTGTGGCTGCAGCCCTCGCTCGCGCGCGGCGTGCTGCGCTTCCTGGCGGCGCACCAGGCGCAGGAAACCTCGGCCTTCCGCGACGCCGAGCCGGGCAAGATCATGCACGAGTTCCGTCGCAGCGAGATGGCCGCCACCGGCGAGGTGCCGTTCGCGCTCTACTACGGCGGCGTCGACACCACGCCGCTGTTCGTGGTGCTGGCCGGGGCCTATCTCGAGCAGACCGGCGACACGGCCCTGATCGACGAACTCTGGCCGGCGCTGGAGAAGGCCGCCGGCTGGGTGGCGCGTGCCTGCGACCGCAATCCTTACGGCCTGCTCGACTACCAGAAGACCTCGGAGCGCGGCCTGGCGAACCAGGGCTGGAAGGACAGCCACGATTCGGTGTTCCATGCCGACGGCCGCTTCCCGGAAGGCCCGATCGCGCTGGTCGAGGTGCAGGCCTATGCCTGCGCCGCCTTCGACGCGATGGCGACCTTCTCGACCCATCGCGGCGACGCCGCGCGCGCGGCCGACTACTCGGCGCGCGCGAAGAAGCTGCGCGAGGCGGTGGAGGCGCATTACTGGATGCCCGAGGCCGGGTTCTACGGCATCGCGCTCGATGGGCGCGGCGAGCTGTGTCGCGTGCTGGCCTCGAACGCGGGGCACCTGCTGGCCTTCGGGCTGCCCGAGGCGAGCCGCGGCGAGGCGGTGGCGCGCACGCTCGATTCCTCGCTGTTCCGCACCGGCTGGGGCGTGCGCACGCTGGCGGCCGGCCAGCCGCGCTTCAACCCGATGGCCTACCACAACGGCTCGGTCTGGCCGCACGACAACGCGCTGGCGGCGCGCGGCTTCGCGCGCTACGGTAACAAGACGGCCGCCACCGAGCTGCTGCGCGCGCTGTTCGAGGCGGCGGTCAGCTTCGACATGCGCCTGCCCGAGCTGTTCTGCGGCTTCCCGCGCCGGCGCGGCGAACCGCCCACCGCCTATCCGGTGGCCTGCCTGCCGCAGGCCTGGGCGGCCGGCTCGCCGTTCATGATGCTGCAGGCCTGCCTGGGCGTGAGCGTCGACGCGGCGCGCGGCGAGGTGCGCATCGAGCGGCCCGCGCTGCCGGACGGCATCGACTGGCTCGAACTCGACGGCCTGCGGGTGGGCGGGGAGACGGTCTCGCTGACCTTCCGCCGGGTCGGCGGCCAGGTGGTGGCGGCCGCGCAGGGCGGCGGCCGCGTCAAGGTGGTGGCCGCGCTGTAGCGCGCGGCGGCTGGATGGCGGGCGTCGCCGGTGCCGAGC
>NZ_VWWK01000040.1:0-50350 GCF_011753035.1 Burkholderia sp. Ax-1720
GCGTTTCCGGCCACCGGCCGCGGCGTGATCGATGGCCGCGTGCTGGTGCGCGGCGTGCCGCTCGAGGACACCGAAACCTGGCAGCTCGAACATGCGGGGCGCGACGCCGCGCTGCGCGCGCTGCTCGAGGACGCGGGCCTGCGGGTCGAGCAGGTCGGGCTCGAGGTGCTGCGCGGCGATCCGCAGCGCATCGTCGCGATGCTGGCCGCGGCGGCCGCCGAGGGCGGGCGCGCGATCGTGGTCGACGCCGAGACGAGCGAGGACCTGGCACGGCTGGCGCGCCTCACGGCCGCGCTCGACACGCCGTTCTTCTGGGTCGGCTCGGGCGGGCTGTCGCGCGAGCTGGCGGCCTTGCCCGGGCTGTTCGACGCCGATGCCGCGGCCGGCTCGGAATCGGAAGCCGAAGCCGAAGCCGAAGCCGAATCCGAAGCCCGATCCGCCGAGGCCGCGAGCGTCGTCGCCTCCGGCCCGCTGCTGACCCTGGTCGGCAGCCTCTCGGCGATTTCCGAGCGCCAGTGCGCGCTGCTGCGTGCCGAGGCCGGCATCGCCGAGTTCATCGTGCCGCCGGCGGTGCTGCGCGAGGGCGCGACGCACGCGCAATGGCCCGCCTGGCACGAGCGGATCGGCGCCTGCCTGCGCGGCCGGCAGGACGCGATCGTGCGTATCGGCCGCGACGCGGCCTTCGATCCCGCCGAGGGCGCGCTGCTCTCCGGCGCGCTGGCGGCCCTGGTGGCGCCGCACGTCGAGGGCCTGGGCGGCCTGATCGTGACCGGCGGCGAGACCGCCCGCGCGATGCTGGGCGCCGCTCGCATCGGCGCGCTGGAGCTGGCCCGCGAGATCGAGGCCGGCGTCGCGCTGGGCCGGCCCGCCGACGGCCGCGGCCCGCATGTCGTCACCAAGGCCGGCGCGTTCGGCACCGAACACGCGCTGCTGGGCGCCTACCGGCACCTGCGCGGCGAACCCGCTGCGCTCGTGCGCGACGGCGCCTGAAACCCTTCAAGCCTTCACCCCTGAACGAAACACATCATGAGCAACTATCTCCCCGTAATCGGCATCACGATGGGCGACGCGAGCGGCGTGGGCCCCGAGGTCGTGGTCAAGAGCCTCGCGCATGAATCGGTCTACCGGCAATGCCGGCCGCTGGTGATCGGCGACGCGCGCCGCCTGGCGCGCGCGATCGAGATCGTCGGCGGCCGGGCCACGGTGCGCCGCATCGACGACGCCACCGAGGCGCGCTACGAACCCGGCACGATCGACTGCATCGACCTCGGCCTGATCCCCGACGAACTGCCGTTCGGCCAGCTCTCGCCGGTGGCGGGCGACGCCGCCTACCGCTACATCGCGCGCGCGGTCGAGCTGGCGCAGGCCGGCCGGATCGACGCGATCTGCACCGCGCCGCTCAACAAGGAAGCGCTGCACGCCGGCGGCCACAAGTTCCCGGGTCACACCGAGATGCTGGCGCACCTGACCGGCGTCGAGGAGGTGTCGATGATGCTGGTGGCGCCGCAATTGCGCGTGATCCACGTCACCACCCACATCGGCATCATCGACGCGATCCGCAAGATCGAGCCGGGCCTGGTGCAGCGCACGATCGAGCGCGGCAACGCCACGCTGATCAAGGCCGGCATCGCGCGGCCGCGCATCGGCGTGTGCGGGATCAATCCGCATGCGGGCGAGAACGGCCTGTTCGGCTACGGCGAGGAAGAGCAGAAGATCATCCCGGCGGTCGAGCTGCTGCAGGTGCGCGGGTTCGACGTGACCGGCCCGCTGCCGGCCGACACGCTGTTCTATCGCGCCGGGCGCGGCGACTTCGACCTGGTGGTGGCGATGTATCACGACCAGGGCCACGGCCCGGTGAAGGTGCTGGGCCTGGAGGCGGGCGTCAACGTCACGGTCGGGCTGGAGGTGGTGCGCACCTCGGTCGACCACGGCACCGCCTTCGACATCGCCGGCAAGGGCATCGCCGACGAGGGCAGCATGCTCGAGGCGCTGCGCCAGGGCGCGGAACTGGCGACGCGGCGCGCCTGAAGCCGCGCGCGGGCGCGCGAGCGGCGCCTTGCCTCAGAACAGGTGGTCGATGCCGATCGTGAAGGCGCTCTGGCTGTTCACGCCGGCCGGGTTCAGGGTGCTGACCACCGCGTGCCTGTACGAGGTGTAGTCGAACTCGGCGTAGAGCGTGGTGCGCTTGGAGAGCAGGTAGGCCAGCGTCAGCACGCTCAGCCCGCGGCGGCCGGCCTTGTCGTTCGAGACGCCGGTCTGGTAGTAGGCGCCGCGGAACACGGTCACCGGGTTGATGGTCCAGGCGATGCCGCCGAAGCCGTTGTTGGTCACCTGGTGCGGCGCGCTCGGGCTCTGCAGGTCCTCCGACATGAAGCCGCCCGAGAAACGCACCGGGCCGAGCTTGTAGCTGGCGCCGAGCATGTAGTAGCTGTCGCCGGCGTAGGCGGTGCCGCTCAGGATGCTGCGATGGCCGTACACGCCGCCCACGGCGGCCGGCCCGAGGGCGACGCTCAGGCCCACCGCGCGCGTGGCGCCGCTGCTGAAATCGCCCGGCACCCCGCCGAAGGAATCGTCGGCCTCGAACAGCACCGGCCCGAAGCTGTTCTTGTACTTCACCGCATTGTTGTTGCGCGTGCCGTCGGAGGCCTGGGTGAGCGGGATGATCGGCGTGAAGTGGAAGTTGTACGGATCGTAGAGGCTGATGATGTCGTGCGCGATGGTGTACTGGCGCCCGAGATCGAGCGAGCCGTAGCGCGCGTTGCCGATGCCGACGAAGGCCTGCCGGTTGAATTCGGTGCCGGTGGTGTTGTCGAACTGGCCGTTGCTGATGTTGAAGCCGCTTTCCAGCAGGAAGTGCGCGTTCCAGCCGTCGCCGAGCTCCTCGCGCGCACGGAAATCCAGCTTGTTCGAGCTGAAGTAGCCGTTGGAATTCTCGGTGGTGATCGAGCCGCCGCCCTTGGCGGCGTTCGTCTGGTGACGAATGCCGCCGTCCACCGTGCCGTAGAGCTGCACGCTCGATTGCGCGAACGCCGGGGCCGCCATCGTCAGTCCCAACGAGGCGGACAGCGTCAAGCGCACGCTTCTCCAGACCGCAAGTGCCATGGTGTGTCTCCTGATCTTGATATTTTTTGATCGCGAAACGGTTCGCGTCACTGCCATCGCTGTCGCATTCGATACGCACGACTAATCGATCACCGCACCGGCGCGGCGCCAGGCCTGCCGGTTCGGCGGCGCGCGGGACCTGCCGCGCGCCGCCAGGTCGTTTCAGTGGCCGGCGGCGCCGCCCTTGCCGGGTTCGAGCCGGTCCAGCGCGCTCGAGTCGGGCTTGAAGCCGGTCTTCAGCTCGTGGCGCAACGCGTTGCGGTCGAGCGCCTTTTCCCAGTTCGCCACCACGATGGTGGCCACGCTGTTGCCGACGATGTTGGTGAACACGAAGGCGCTCGACATGGCCTTGTGGATGCCGAGGATCAGCGCGATCGATTCGACCGGGATGGTGTTGGAGGCCGCCAGGGTGGCCGCCAGCACCGCGATCGCCGCGCCCGAGACGCCCGCCGCGCCCTTGGAGGTCAGCAGCAGCACCGCCAGCAGCACCAGTTGCTCGTGCCAGCTCATCGGCGTGTTGGTCGCCTGGGCCAGGAACACCGCGGCCGCCGCGAAATACAGGCAGGTGCCGTCGTGGTTGAAGGTGTAGGCGGTGGGCAGCACCAGGCCGACCACCGACTTGTCGCAGCCGAGGCGTTCGAGCTTGTCGATCAGTTGCGGGAACACCGTTTCCGAGGAGCTGGTGCCGATCACCAGCAGCAGCTCGGCGCCGATGTAGCGCATCAGGCGCAGCAGGCTGAAGCCGTTGGCGCGCGCGATCGGCCAGAGGATCAGCGCGATGAAGATCACGCAGGTCAGGTAGAACTCGAGCACCAGCTTGCCCAGCGAGAGCAGGGTGCCCAGGCCGAACTTGCTGACCGTGTAGGCGATCGCGCCGAAGGCGGCCAGCGGCGCGATCTTCATGGTCAGGCCGATCACCCAGAACAGCGAGCCCGAGGCGGCATCGATGAAGTCGAGCGCCGGGCGGGCGCGCTCGCCGATCGCGGCCAGGCCGAAGGCGAACAGCACCGAGAAGAACAGCACCTGCAGCACGTCGCCGCCGGTGAAGGCGCTCAGCGCCGTGTGCGGGATCACGTTGAGCAGGAATTCGCTCATCGTCACCACGTGGTGGGCGCGGCTCACGTAGCTGTCGACGGCGGCCGAATGCACGTTGTGCATGTCCACGTTCATGCCGACGCCGGGCTTCAGCACGTTGATCACCACCAGGCCGATCACCAGCGCGAGCGAGGTGACCACCTCGAAATAGAGCAGCGCCTTGATCGCGATGCGGCCGACCTTCCTGAAATCGCTGACGCCCGCGATGCCGCTGCACACGGTGCAGAAGATGATCGGACCGATCAGCATCTGGATCACGCGGATGAAGGCATCGCCGACCGGTTGCAGGTCGATGCCGAACTTCGGGAAGACGTAGCCCGTGAGGATGCCGAGCGCCATGCCGGCCATCACCTGGAAGGACAGGTCGCGATAGAACGGGCGAGCTTTCCCGGGTTCGGTGGTGGATTTGCCGCGCGGGCTCATGCTGCTGTCTCCTTGTGTGGCAGGGGCGAACTCGGGTTCGCTCGAAACGGGTGAAACGCGATGGTCGGTTGCGCCTGCCCGGTGCGACGAAGCGAGGGGCAGGCGCGCGGGGCGCTCAGCGGGCCAGCTCGCCGAGCAGCTCGATGGTGTCGGCGAAGATCTCGTCGACGCCCAGCTTGCGCGGCAGCAGTTGCTGGCGCTCGCAGTAGGCGAGCGTTTCCTCCAGCGGGCCGCGCAGCGCCTGGTAGCCGAAGGGCAGCTTGTCGGGCTTGCCGGCCTGGTCGGCGGCGGCCGCGGCCTTGCCGCGGCGCAGCAGCGTGTAGAGCGCTCGTACCGCCTGCGGCCGCTCCTCGAGCAGCGCCTGCCGGACCACCACCACGTGGTTGATCGGCACGTAGCGATGCAGCGCGTACCAGGCGCGGTCCGCCGCCGCCGCATCCGGGATCAGCGGCTCGAGCCCGGGTTCGTCGGGCAGGTCGTTGCCGAGGATCGCGGCATCGATCTCGCCCTCGCGCAGCATGCCCAGCAGGGACTTGCCCTCCACGCGCCGCACGAAGGGCGGGTCCCGGTATTCCTCCAGGTGCGCGCCCTCGATCGTAATCCAGTTCACCTGATCGAGCGGCACGCCGTAGGTTTCGTCGAGGATCGCGCGCACCCACATGCCGGTGGTCTGCGTATAGGCGCGCACGCCGATCCGCTTGCCCGCCAGGTCCCCGAGATCGAGCTTGCCGCGCCGCGCGTCGTGGATGATGCAGCCTTGCTGGAAGCGCGCCGCGACCACCGCGGGCAGCAGGGCCACCGGCTTGCCGTAGGCCTTGGCCTGCAGGTAGGTGACGATCGCCATCTCGCTCACGTCGTAGGCCTGGCGGCGCGCCATCGGCGCGAAGGCGCGGTGGATCGGCTCCACCTCCTGGAAGGCGAGCGCGAGCGCGGGATCGGCGAGCTCGCCGGAGATCAGCGCCCGCGTATGCGGGTAGGACTTCAGCGCGATGCTCAGCGGCGCGGTGCCGGCCTGGCCTGCGGGGTCGATCGAAGCTTCGGTGTTCACGTTCGGGTTCCTGAACAATACGGGTGCGTGGCGCGGGCGCGCATCAGGCGGCCAGCGCGGGGTAGACGCTGCGCGCCGTGCCGCCGAAGATCGCTTGTTGCGCGTCCGTTGGCAGCATCGACAGGCTCTCGCGCGCCTCGGCCAGCAGTTGCGGCAGCGAACCTTCCGCGGCGGGGAAATTCGAGCCCCAGGCGATGCGATGCGCGCCGAAGGCGTCCAGCACGCGCGGGAAGAAGGCGGCGGGCGTCGAGGCGCCGCGCGAGGCTTCCGCGATGGTGCGGTTGGTCAGCTTGAGGAACACGCCCGGGTGCGAGGCGAGGCTGAACAGCGGCTCGGCCGCTGCGTAGGGCGGCCCGCCGGCCAGCTCCGGACGCGCCAGGTGGTCGAGCAGCACGCGGATCTCGGGGAAGCGCGCCAGCATGTTGAGCAGCGCCGGGATGCCCTGCGCGGTCATCTGCAGGCAGATCGACACGCCATGGCGCTGCGCGTGCTCCCACACCGGGAACGAGCGCTCGTCGTCGAGCCAGCCGGCCTGGCCGGGCATGGTGCTGCCGGTGGTGAACAGGCGCAGGCCGGACAGGCCCGCGTCGAGCCAGCGCTGCATCTGCTCGACCGCGTCGTGGGCCAGCACGTCGACCGAGAACACGCCCGCGAAGCGATCGGGATGGCGGCGCACCGCCTCGACCACATAACTATTGTCGTTGCCGTAGACCGTCGAGGCCTGCACCACCACGGCGCGCTCGATGCCCGCCGCGTCGAGCGAGTCGAGCAGGCCCTCCAGGCTGACGGGCCGCTTCACCGACCATTCCGACTGATGCCCCCCGACCGGAGCGAGCGGATAACGCTCGGTATCCGGGGAAATCACGTGGGTATGGGTGTCGATGATGACGGACATGAACTGCCTCCTGACAGGTAACGATTTGATCGAATGAGCGCTACTTTACGGGCGCGGCCGGCCCTCGCCTTAATATGAAGTGCGGCACGAGGCATAAATTCTGGTTAAGCTAGGGGTTTTCTCCGAGGCGCGTGAAGCGCCATGGCAAGGGGCGCGATGAGTCAAATCGACGGCGAGGAGCACGACGAGACGCACGACGAGGAGCGGGCCGGATTGCGGCGCCTGTTCCTGTTCGACGCGGTGTGCGAGACCGGCGGCATCGGCCAGGCGGCAGCGCGCGCGGGCCGGACCCAGCCGGCGGTGAGCCTGGCGATCGGCAAGCTGGAGGCGGGTTTCGGCTGCCGGCTGTTCGAGCGCGGCTTCGGCGGCAGCGAGCTGACCGAGGAGGGGCGGATCCTGCAGCGCCGGGTGCGGCGCATGCTGGAGCAGATGGAGCGCGCCGTGGCCGCGCTGACCGGCCAGCCGGCCGCGGCGGCCAATGTCGGCAAGATCTGCCGGCACCTGAGCGACGCGCAGGTGCGCTGCCATATCGCGATCGCCGAGGCCGGCTCGGCGACCGAGGCCGCGCGCGCGCTCGGCATCTCGCAGCCGGCCGTGCATCGCGCGGCGCGCCAGATCGAGCAGACCGTCGGCGTGTCGCTGTACCGGCGGCGCGTGCACAGCGTGCTGGCCAATCCCGCCGGCGTCGAATTCGCGCGCTGCCTGAGCCTGGCGCTCTACGAGATCAAGCAGGCCGGCGAGGAGCTCGAGCTGGCACGCGGGCAGCGCAGCGGCCGCGTCGCGATCGGCGTGCTGCCGCTGCTGCCGCCGCGGTTGGTGGCGCGGGCGATCCAGCGCCTGCGCGAACGGTATCCGGCCGCGCGCGTGACGGTCGACGAGGGTTCGCACGCGCGGCTGCTGCGCGAGCTCGGCAGCGGCGCGATCGACATCGTGATCGGCGGCCTGCGCGAGCCGCGGCTGGCCGGCATCGTGCAGGAAACCGAACTGTTCGCCGATCCCTACGTGGTGGCGGTGCGCAAGGGGCACCGGCTGGCGCGCAAGCGCGCCGTCCAGGTGCGGGACCTGGCCGACGACGACTGGGTGGTGCCGCAGCGCGACGTGCCGCGCCGCCGGGTGATCGAGGCGATGTTGGCGCGCCTGCCGCGCAAGCCGCCGATGCGGGTGGAGACCAGCTCGCTGGCGATGATGATGGCGATGCTGGTGGAGAGCGATTGCATCACGCTGCTCACGCGCTCGCAGATCCGCGAGGCCTATCCGGGCAGCGGCATGGTCGAGCTGGCGCTGGAGACGCCCGAAGCCTCGCGCGTGGTGGGCTACACCACGCGCACCGACTGGCTGGCGACGGCGGTGCAGCAGGCCTTCGTCGAGCAGTTGCGCCGGGAGTGCGAGACGCTGGCCGACTGATGGTGGTCACGACGGCGATCACGACGGCGATCGTGACGGCGCTCAGGCGTCCTTCAGCACCTGCGCGACCTGCCGGATCCCCAGCAGGGCGATCGCGCCCATCGTGACCGAGATGGCGGCCAGGCCGCCGCGCAGGCTGGTCGCGTGCGTGAGCGCGCCGATCAGCGGCGGCCCGAACAGCATGCCCGCGTAGGCGAAGCGCCCCACGCCGGCCACCCCTGCCGCGGCGCTCATGCCCGGCAGCCGGGTGCCGGCCAGGAAGAAGAAGGGCATGAAGTTGGCCACGCCGAGCCCCATCAGCGCGAAGCCGGCCAGGCTCGCCGCCGGCAACGGCACGGCGATGGCCAGCGTGATGCCGGCGAAACCGAGCCAGGCACTGGCGCAGAGGATCGTCTTCACGCTCAGGCGCCGGCGCAGCGGATCGGCGCCGAAGCGGCCCAGCGCCATGCCGGCCGAGAACAGCGCGTAGCCGTAGCTGCTGGTGTCGAGCGAGGCGCCGGTCACGTCGCGCAGGTAGATGGCGGCCCAGTCGTACATCGCGCCCTCGCAGACCAGCCCGAGAAAGGCGATGCCGCCGAGGATCCACAGCACGCGCGGGATGCCGGCGCCGCCAGGGGATGCCTCGTCGTGCCCGGCGGGTGGATCGGCGAGCAGCCGCGACGATGCGTAGAGGGCGCTGGCGCACAGCAGCGCCGCGACGATCGCCAGATGCAGGCGCGGCGACACGCCGGCGGCCAGCATGGCGCCGCCGAACGCCGCGCCGGCCATGCCGCCGACGCTGAACATGCCGTGCATGCTCGACATGATCGGCCGTTCGAGCCGGGTCTCCAGGTTCGCGGCCTGCACGTTCATGGCGACGTCGAAGGCGGCCATCGCCATGCCGAACACGGCGAGGATCGGCAGCATCAGGGCGAAGCGGCCGGCCAACGGCATCGCCAGCAGGGCCGCCGCGTAGACGAAGCTGCTCTGCGTGAGCGCCCGGGCGCTGCCCACGCGCGCCACCCAGCCGCCGACGTGCTTCATCGCCAGCACGGCGCCGGCGGCCACGCACAGCATCGCGATCGACATCTGCGCCTCGGAGGCGCCGAAGGCGGCCTTGAGCACGGGAATCTGCACGCCCCAGGTGGCGAAGCTCGCGCCGTTCATGAAGAACTGCGCCATGGTCGGCAAGGTGGCCCGGCGCGCGGCGCGCGCGGGCATCAGGATCGATGCCATAGGGTGCTCAACGGGGGATGCATGCCGTTGACCGGGTCGCTGTCCGGGAACGGCAGGTGGCGCATGCGCTCGCTCATCTCGGGGGTGGGCGCGTCGCGGCAGACGTCCCAGTCCTGCCCCGGCGGATAGGCGCCCACCACCAGGAAGTCCGGCGTCGAGGACAACTCGCAATGGCCGGTGCCGGTCGGCAGCAGGAGCGCGTCGCCGCGCTCGACCCGCAGTTCGTGCCCGCCGGGGCCGCCCAGCATCAGGCGCGCGCTGCCGGCCGCGATGCCGAGCACCTCGTGCGCGGTGGAGTGGTAGTGGTGATAGGGGTAGACGCCCGCGCGCCATTGCGGCACCCAGCCGTTGTGGCGGAACCCTTGCTCGAAGGCGGCGGCGAGATCCTCGCCCTGCAGGGCCTGGCGATAGAGCAGCACGGGCAGTTGCGGGTTGTTCGGCACCCAGCCGTTGCGGGCGAGCAGCAGTTGTTGCGGATTCATGGCGGCCTCGGTCGAGGTGTCGGCGGCGACGGCGTGGGCGAGGCCCGTGGAGGCGGCGCCGAGCGCCAGCAGGCCCTGGACGAAGCGCCGGCGGTTCAGCGGGGGCATGGTCGGGATTTCCGTTCGGTTCGTTGGGACGAACTATGCCAGCCGACTTCGCCTTGCAGAAATGCGATATTTCGATGCCATGCATCTATGGCATAGATGAATCCTCGGGCGGGGCGCGGCGAGGGGAGGAGAAGGCGACGCGGTGAACCGTCCAGGGTGCCGAAGCGATCGTCGCGCCTCGGCGGTGCATCGTCAGAACAGATCCTCGTGCCGGCAATTCACCAGCAACTCGGCGATGCTGGCCGAATCCGGCATCTCGATCGTGTTCGCGACCAGCCGGGCGATATCCTCGGGCTGGGTCATCGCCTCGGCCGGCAGGTCGGCGATGCCGGCCGCCATCTCGGTGTTGACGAAGCCGGGGCACACCGCCACCGCGCGCAGCCCCTGGTCCCAGCCCGCGCGGCGCACCGCGTGCGTCAAGGCGATGGTGGCGTGCTTCGACATCTGGTAGCCGACGTTGCCGTTGCGCACGCGCTTGCCCGACAGCGAGGCGATCTGCACGAAGCGCGCGCTGCCGGCGCGGCGCAGATGCGGCAGCGCCGCCTGCACCAGCCGGAACGGCGCCTTGACGTTGATGTCGAGCGTCTCGTCGAGCAGCGCGTCGGTGCCGTCCTCGAAGCCGATCTGGCGGCAGATGCCGGCATTGCTGACCAGCACGTCGATGCGCCCGAAGCGCGCCACGGTGGCCTCGACCCAGGCCTGTGCGGCGTCCGGCTCGCGCGCCTCGTAGCTTGCCAGCAGCGCGTCGCCGAAGCGGCCGGCCAGCGCCGCCGGTTCGCGCACGCCCAGCGACAGCCGGTAGCCGCGCCGCTGCAATTCGCCGGCGATCGCCAGCCCGATGCCGCGGTTCGCACCGGAGATCATCGCCACCTTGTCCATGCGTCATGTGCCTCGTGTTGACGGCGGCGCAGCCTCGCTGCCCCGCCGCCGCGGATCAGAACCCGGCATCGATCACGATCTTCGTGCCGTCGGAGAAACGGGTGAGCCGGAACGCATGCGGATCGACCAGCGGCGCGTCGTTGGCGACCAGGTCGGCCATCAAGCGGCCCGCGCCGGGGCCGATGCCGAAGCCATGCCCGGAGAAGCCGGTGGCGATGAAACAGCCCGGCAGGCGCTCGACGCCGGAGATCACCGGAATCGCGTCGGGCGTGACGTCCATGTAGCCGGCCCAGCGCTGCGCGATGCGCGCCTGCGCCAGGTGCGGAAACACCCGCTTGAATTCCGCCAGGCCCGGGTCGACATAGCGCGCGATCGGCTCGGGGTCGAGCGTGCGCACGCGTTCGAATTCGGTGGGGCGGTCCAGCGCCCAGCGGCGCGGGCGGCGCAGCTCCTCGACGAAGCGCCGGCCGATGCCGAGCCGCATCGCGCCGCCCTGGCTCTTCAGGGCCTCGAGATACTGGAAGAACAGCTTGAACGCGTCGGGCGTGAGATCGGTCCGGGTGCGAAAGCCCGCCGCGATCGTGTAGCCGCCGTCGGCGCGCTTGCGGAACGCGTAATGCTTGTTGCTGGCGCTGAGCTCGGGGCCGCCGTCGAGCGGCTCGGTGCGCATCACCGAGGCGCGTACCAGCAGTTGCGGCAGCTCGATGTCGAGGCTGCCGCAGAAATAGCGGGTCCAGGCGCCGCCGGCCACCACCACGGCCGAGCAGGCGATCGTGCCGTGCTCGGTCACCACCGCGCTGGCGCGGCCGGCGCTGGTCTCGATGCCGCGCGCCGCGCAGGGCGCGAGGATCGACACGCCGCGCCGGCGCAGCGCGTTGGCGATCGCGGGCGCGGCCTTCTGCGGCTCGGCGCGCGCGTCGCCGGGCGTGTAGAGCCCGCCGCGGTAGCGCACCGTGGCGCCGGGCAGCAGCGAGTCGATCTCGGCGGTGCCCACCTCGCGCGTGTCGAAGCTGTCGCCGGCCTCGTCGCGCGCGCGCCGCAGCCAGTCGCGATGATCCTCGATGGCGGCCTCGTCCTCGGACATGTAGAGGATCCCGCACTGGCGGAAGCCCGTCTCGATGCCGAGCGTGGCGTCCAGCGTGCGCCAGATCCGCAGGCTCTCGATCGCCAGCCGCAGCTCGCGCGGGTCGCGCCGCGTGACGCGCACCCAGCCCCAGTTGCGGCTCGACTGCTCGCCGGCGATATGGCCTTTCTCGCACAGCGCCACGGACAAACCCTTGTCGGCCAGCGCGAGCGCGGTGCTCACGCCGATGATGCCGCCGCCGATCACCACCACGTCCGCGCGCTCGGGCGGCCTGATGTCTTCTGCTACGGGGTCGACTTTCGGTCCCATCTCGGATGCGATCTCCTGTGGTTCATGAGGGCGAGGGCGGCGAACCATGCCGCGCGCTCAGTGGCGCGGCGCGACGCGCGAGACCGCCGCTCGCAAGGCGCGCCGCATCGCGGTGGCGCGCTCGGGCCGTTGCGTGCCGGGGTTGGCGTGGCGGTTGGTCCAGCGGTCCAGGTGGTTGATCGCGTGGGTGAGCGGCACGGTGATCAGCAGGTAGACGGCGCCGGCGGCCACCAGCGGCGAGAGGTTGGCGGTGTTGACCGCCGTGTTCTGGCCGATCGTGAAGAGATCGCGCTGCGAGGTCAGCAGGCCGAGGAAGTACACCAGGCTCGAATCCTTGACGATCGAGATGAACTGGTTGGCGAGCGCGGGCAGGATGCGCCGGATCCCTTGCGGCACGATCACGTGGCGCATGCTGCTCCAGTAGCTCATGCCCAGCGCCTGGCAGGCGTAGAGCTGGCCGCGGCCCACGCTCTGGATGCCGGAGCGGAAGATCTCGGCGATATAGGCCGAGGAGATCAGCGCCAGCGCCACGATCGCGAGCGGATACGGATTCGGCCCGAACAGCGCCAGCCCGACCGGCGCCAGCCCCTGGCCGACCACCAGGATCACCAGCGCGGCCGGCAGCCCGCGGAACACGTCCACGTAGATGCGCGCCGGCGTGGTCAGCCAGCGCGTGGGCGACACCGCCATCAGCGCCAG
Organism: Burkholderia sp. Ax-1720; assembly: GCF_011753035.1. Classification (NCBI taxonomy): domain Bacteria; kingdom Pseudomonadati; phylum Pseudomonadota; class Betaproteobacteria; order Burkholderiales; family Burkholderiaceae; genus Burkholderia; species Burkholderia sp. Ax-1720. Next base: position 12,744 of record NZ_VWWK01000040.1, read on the forward strand.
CACCATGCCCGCCAGGATGCCGAGCAGGGTGGAGAACACCGACAGCACCAGCGTGTTGACCAGGCCGGTGTAGAGCAGCGAGGGCAGCGACGAGACCAGCAACTGCCAGTCGAGGAAGTTCTCGATGAAGGCCTGCATGGTGGACTCCTCCTGATCGTGAAAGGGACCGGGCGCGGCGGCGCGCTGGGTTGCCGGCTCAATTGCCGGCTCGGTTACCGGCTCAGTTGCCGGTCTTCATCGCATAGGGCGGCAGGCTGGTGGGCGTCGGGTAGGTCGGGTTGAACTGCTTGTAGAGCTTGAGCCAGGTGCCGTCCGCCACCAGCGCGTCGATCGACTTGTTCAGCGCCTGCGCCAGCTTGCTGTTGCCCTTGCGCAGCGGGAAGCCGGCCGGCAGGTTGACCGCCGAGATGTCGAGCTTGTCCTGCAGGTCCAGCTGCGGATACTTGGCCTGCAGCCCGACCGCGAGCGTCTTGTCGATGAAGTAGCCGTCGATGTACTTCGAGCGCAGTTGCAGGAAGCCGGCGTTCAGGTTCGGGAAGCGCACCACCTGGGCGCCGGGGATGTAGGTATCGGCATAGGTGTCCTCGATGGTGCCCTGCACCACGCCGATCCGCTTGCCCTTTACCGAGGCGACATCGGCGCCGATCGCGCTGCCCGGCAGGGTCGTCACGCTCAGCAGGCCGGTCAGGTAGCCCTCGGAGAAATCGACCATCTTGAGGCGGTCGGTGGTGATCGAGATCGAGCCGGCGGCCACGTCGAGCTGGCGGTTCGCCACGCCCGGCAGCATCCCGGCGAAGTCCTGCGCGCGGAACTCCACCTGCAGCCCGAGCCGCGCGCCGATCGCGCGCAGCAGCTCGACGTCGAAGCCCGTCATCTTGCCGTTGTCGACGTAGGAATAGGGCTTGTTGTTTGCGTCCACACCGGCGATCAGCCGGCCCGGCGTGAGCGTGCCGAGGTCGTCGGCGGCCGCGGCCGGGGCGGCGCACAAGGCGGCGAGGGACAGCGGCACGGCGATCGCGGCGGCGCGCAGGAACTGGCTCAAACGCATGACGGAACTCCTTCGTGGCAAGGGTAGGGCGAACGGGAAGCGGGTGCTGGGCCGTGCTCAGTGCAGGATGCGCGACAGGAATTCCCGCGCGCGGGCCGAGCGCGGCCGCTCGAAGAATGGCTCGCTGCGGTCGTCCTCGACGATCGCGCCGCGATCCATGAACAGGATGCGATCGGCCACGCGCCGCGCGAAGCCCATCTCGTGGGTCACGCACAGCATGGTCATGCCTTCGCGCGCGAGCTCGCTCATCACCTCGAGCACCTCGTGCACCCTCTCCGGATCGAGCGCGGAGGTGGGCTCGTCGAACAGCATCGCCACCGGGTCCATCGACAGCGCGCGTGCGATCGCAACGCGCTGCTGCTGGCCGCCGGAAAGCTGCGCGGGAAAGCGATCCTCGTGCGCATGCAGGCCGACTCGCCGGAGCAGCACGCGTGCCCGCTCGGCGGCCTCGTCGCGGCGCCGTCGCAGCACCTTGACCTGAGCCAGCACCAGGTTCTCGCGCACCGTCAGGTGCGGGAACAGCTCGAAGTGCTGGAACACCATGCCGCCCACGCGGCGCCCGTCGACGAGGATCTCGCCTTGCTGGATCGCCTCCAGCCCGTTGATCGACTTGATCAGGGTGGACTTGCCCGAGCCCGAGGGGCCGCAGATCACCACCACCTCGCCGCGCGCGACCGTCGCCGAGCAAGCGTCGAGCACGCGATGCTCGCCATACCATTTCGAAACCTTGTTCAAGCTGATCATCGCCGGCTCCTGCGGGTCGAACCTCGAATCATGCGAGCGCGCTGCGATGGCGGCCGCTCCAGTAATCGTCGAGCTGGTAGAGCGCCGCGCCCACCGGCACCGCCAGCGAGCGCGCCAGCCCCATCGGGCCGAGCGGAAAGCCGCCCTCGCCGAACGGCCCGGCCTCGGCGGCGGCGCCCACCAGGCGGCGCGCGATGCGCTGGCCGAGCCAGCTCATCAGGGCCACGCCGTTGCCGTTGCAGCCCAGCGCGTAGTGGATGCCGTCGGCCTCGCCGAGGTGGGCGAGGCGGTCGGTGGTCATCGCCACGAAACCCTTCCAGGCATGCGTGAGCCGCACGTCGCGCAGCGCCGGCCACAGGCCGACCAGCTTGGCGTGGAGCCGCCGCGCCGCGTCGCGTTCGTCGAGATCGCGGATCGCCGGGCGCGAGCCGAACAGGATGCGCGTGCCGTCCGGCGAGGGCCGCGTGTAGAACAGGTTGCGCCGCGAATCGCTGACCATGCGCCGGCCGGGATTGAGCGCGTCCATCAGCCCCGGCGGCAGCGGCTCGGTGGCGATCTGGTAGCTCGCCACCGGCAGCACGCGGCGCGCGAGGAAGGGCAGCAGGTCGCCGGTATAGCCGTTGGTGGCGACCAGCACGCGCGCGGCCTCGATCGTGCCGCGCGCGGTATGCACGCGAAACCGCGCGGCCCGGCCGCCGCCGAGCCGCTCGATGCGCTCGGCGCCGGCATGCGAGTGCAGGCTGGCGCCGCGTCGGCGCGCGAGAGCGCGCAGGGCGCGATGGTATTTCGCGGTGTGCAGGCCGCCGTAATCGTCGATCAGGATGCCGCCGTAGTAGTAGTCGCTGCCGATCAGCGCGCGCTGCTGCTCGCGCGAGATCACGTGGACGGTCACGCCGGTCTTGTCGCGCAGCAGTTCGCCCTGGGCGCGCAGGGTATCGAAGTGGCGCGTGGTGTAGGCGCCGAAGAAACGGCCGCTGATCTGCAGGTCCGCGTCGAGCCCTTCGTCGGCGATCAACTGCTTGAGGAAGTCGAAGCTGGCGATCGATTCGCGCATCAGCCGCTGCAGGCGCTCGGCCGAGACGCCGCGGATCGCCCTGGTCAGCGCGAGCTTCTGGCCGCTGGAGACCATCCCGCCGCTGCGCGTGCTGCCGCCCGCGCCGAGCTCGGCCGCGTCGATCACGGCGGTGGCCAGGCCGTGGCGCGCGGCCTCGGCCGCCGCCGACAGGCCGCAGTAGCCGCTGCCGATCACCAGCAGTTCGACCGAGCCGGGCAGCGGCGAACGGTCGGTCTCGGGCGGCGCCGCGTCCCACCAATAAGGCGCGAGACGGAAGTCGTCGTGGAACAGCAGGGCGTCGGGTCGCATCCGGGCTCCGTCGTGCAGAGGTCGGGACCAGTCTAGGTTTGCGCCGCTCATGCGGTCAAATAGCGACAAAAACAGCTTCCATTCATTTTTGATATGGCAACCTGCCAGGGGATCCGGACCAGGCGGGGCGCGCATGAATCAACGGCAGATCGAGGCATTCCGGCTGGTGATGCTGCGCGGCTCGATGACGGCCGCCGCGGAGGAGATGGGCACCTCGCAGCCGAGCGTGAGCCGGCTGATCGCGGAACTGGAGGCGGCCACCGGGCTGGCGCTGTTCGTGCGCCACGGCGGGCGGATCCGCGCCACCGACGCGGGCACCGCCTTCTATCGCGAGGTCGACCGCAGCTTCGTCGGGCTCGAGAAGCTCGGGCAGGCGGCGCGCGAGATCCGCCAGTTCGGCAGCGGCCGGCTGCGCCTGGTGGCCGCGCCGATCATGGCGCTGTCCTTCCTGCCGGCCGTGATCGAGGATTTCCTGGCCGAGCATCCGCGCGTGGCGGTGTCGCTGGAAATGCGCAGCGAGGGCACGATCCAGCGCTGGGCCTCCTCGTCGAGCTGCGATATCGGTTTCGCGACCACCCCGCCCGAGGTGGTGGAGGTGACCAGCGTCGACCTGTATCGGCTGCCGGGCGTCTGCGCGCTGCCGGCCGGGCATGCGCTGGCCGCGCGCGAGCGCATCGTGGCGGCCGACCTGCGCGGCGAGCGCCTGATCCTGCCGTCCTACGCGGACGACACGCGCGCCTCGGTCGATCGTGTGCTGCGCCAGGCCGAAGCGCTGCAGGTGCCGGCGATCGAGACGCCCTATGGCGCGACGATCTGCGCGCTGGTGGCGCGCGGGCTCGGGGTGGGCGTGGTGAATCCGCTGGCGATCGAGGAGACGAACCCCGCGCGCATCGTGTTCCGGCCGTTCGCGCCGGAGATCCTGTTTCGCGGCTTCACCGTGTGCCCGCGATGGCAGCAGGAGAAACCGATCGTGCAGGTGTTCCTGGCGATGGCGCGGGCGCGCATGGCGAAGGTCCGGGCGGCGATCGCGTCAGGGCTTGGCTAGCCGGGGCCGCCGCCGCGTCGGGCGGCCATATGCACGCGTGCGCCGATTCTTTCGTCGCTGGAAGCAGTTTGAAATATGTCTGAAATGACATATTCAAGATCCCCGGGAAACTGCCGATAAGGGCGGGTACCGCGCACGCCTTGTCGCGCGGGCCGTGGAGCCGCGAGGCGTCTCGCCGTCCATCCACGGTCTTTTCCTGTCACTGCCGGTCCCTTATGAACTTCCTTGCCTTGCGCCGCGCCGGTATCGGTGTGCGGCTCGCGATTCTTTCCTGCCTGCTGTTCGCGCTGAGCCTCGCCGTGTTCGCCTGGGCCCTGACGCGCACCGCCGGCACGCACGTGACCGACCAGGTGCTGCTGCGCATCGCCGAGCGCAACCAGTCGATCGCCGAGACCATCGCCTTGTTCGACAAGGCCCTGGGCACCGAGGTCGGGCGCTCGATGACGCAGTTCGAGAGCCTGCTGCCCGGCGGTTTTTCGCTGGACCCCGCGCAAACGATCAACATCCAGGGCACCGATGCGCCGACGCTGAAGGTGGGCGATCGCGTGCTCGACCTGGACTTCACGATCCCCGATGAATTCCTCGCCCGCAGCGGCGCGATCGCGACCATCTTCGCGCGGCGCGGCGACGATTTCGTGCGCGTCACCACCTCGCTGAAGAAGGCCGACGGCACGCGCGCGATCGGCACCCTGCTCGACCGCAAGGGGCCCGCCTACGGCCCGGTCGCGTCGGGCCGCAGCTACACGGGCCTGGCCGCGCTGTTCGGCAAACGTTACATCACCCAGTACAAGCCGATCAGCGACGCGAGCGGGCGCGTGATCGGCGCGCTGTTCGTCGGCGTGGACGTCGGCGCGGAGATCGCCTCGATCGAGGACGGCATCCGCCGCCAGAAGATCGGCGAGAGCGGCTACTTCCTGGCGATCGACGCCTCGGGCGGCGCGGATCGCGGCAAGTACCTCGTCCATCCGCGCGCCGAGGGCAAGCCGGCCGAGGACACCGACCTGCCGGTGCGGCGCATGCTCGAGGCCGGGCAGGGCCGGCTCGACTACGTGTCGGCCGACGCGGCGCTCGGCGAGCGCGAGGCGCGCGCCAAGTACGTGGTGTTCCAGACCCTGCCCGAATGGCACTGGCTGGTGGCCGGCATTGCCCCGCGCGACGAGGTGATGGCGGACGTGAACGCCACCCGCAATCGTTTCCTGCTGGTCGGCCTGGCGCTGGTGCTGGTGTTCGGCGTGTTGTTCGTGCTGGCGGTGCGGCGGCTCGTCAGCGGCCCGCTGGAGGCGGCGGCGCGCGCCTCGGAGCGGATCGCCGCGGGCGACCTCAGCGTGCGGATCGCCGACGGCGCGCCGCCGCGCCACGACGAGATCGGCCGCCTGATCCGCGCCATCGACGGCATCGGCGACGGCCTGGCGCGCATCGTCGCCCAGGTTCGCGAGGGCGCGGCCGGCATGTCGGCGCGCACCAGCGAGATCGCCGGCGGCAGCGGCGACATCGCCACGCGCATCGCCGCGCAGGCCGGCAACCTGGAGCGCACCGCCGCCAGCATGGAGGAGCTGACCTCGAACGTGCAGCAGAACGCCGATCACGCCGCGCAGGCCAATCAACTGGTGGCCGGCGCCGCCGAGGCCGCGCTCGACGGCGGCCAGGCGGTCGGCCGGGTGGTCTCGACCATGGACGAGATCGGCCGCTCGGCGCGCCGCATCGCCGACATCACCAGCGTGATCGAGAGCATCGCCTTCCAGACCAATATCCTGGCGCTGAACGCGGCCGTCGAGGCGGCCCGCGCCGGCGAGCAGGGCAAGGGTTTCGCGGTGGTGGCCGCCGAGGTGCGCGCGCTCGCGCAGCGCAGCGCGGCATCGGTCAGGGAGATCGAGACCCTGGTGGCCGAATCAACGGCCACCGTCGACAGCGGCGCGCGGATCGCCGGCGAGGCCAGCGCCACCATGCAGGGCATCGTCGAGCGGGTGGGCCAGGTGCGCGACCTGATGGGCGAGATCAGCCAGGCTTCGCGCGAGCAGTCGCAGGCGATCGAGCAGGTCAACATCGCCGTCACGCAGATCGGCGAGGCGACCCAGCAGAACGCGCAGGTGGTGGATCAGGCGCAGCGCGAGGCGGTGGCGCTGAGCGACGAGGCCGCGTTGCTGGCCGACGCGGTCAGCGTGTTCAAGCTCAGGGGCGCGGGGCGGACATGAGCGGTAGTGCGTGATGGTTGCCGTGTCGAGTGCGAACGATCATGTCGTCGGGTTTTATAAGTGCGTACTTTATATCGATTTCGGATTTTAACGATTGCGCATGCGCTTGCCTAAAATCTGATGAATTAAGGCGAGTCGTGTGAAAAAATAATTAACGATTTTCACTGGTGATCGGTGAATCGATTTGATAGATTGTGGAAAATCTGGAATTCGGCTGTTGCGTGATGTGAATTGCATTGGCTGAGTTCCGGAAAATAATAACCATCCTATTAAAACGATTCCAATTGCCAGTGAGGCAATCATGTTCGTTTCGAGCGAGACCGGGGGAGTGGCCGCTGCGGCATCGTCCGCGCGGTGCCTGAAGTCGCCGATTCCCGGCGGATCGTGGCGCAGCCGTTCTACGGCACGGGGCGTGGCTGGGCTGATCGGGGCCATCATCATGGCCGCGTCGGCACCGGCGCCCGCGGAATCCATCCAGCATCACGCCTGTGCGCAGGGCGCCTGGGCACTCGGAAAAAGCGGTGCACCCGAAAATCCGGCCCTCGCGCAATTATCCGGACATGCCTTTTCCGGCAATCCACATGTGTCCGGCGGCGGCCTCATGGTGAATCCGGATCTCTCGATGCGCTGGTCGTCGTCATTATCGTCGTCGCTATTGTCGGAGCGTGGCGGCGGCGCGTCGTTGAATCCGTCCGGAATGATTCCGGAATCGATGCCGCGATGGCGTAATTCACCGGAAATCGAGTTATTGCGTCGCTTCGAGGCGAGCCGGCCGGCGTGGGCGAATCCAGATGCGGGCGACAAGCCGATCCTGGGTCGCTTGCTGGCGCAGGCCCTGAATCGGCGCCGCGACGAGACTTCTTATCGGATTCCCTCGGACGAAGCCATTGCCAATGCCGGGCCTATCAAGCTGTCACCGAGGGAGCAGGCGTACCTGCCGAAGGCGAAGGCCTGCAACGACGCCACGCGGGCACTGAATGACAGCGAGCAGGCGCTCCTGAGTGCCGCCGAGGTGCCCTTGGGCAGCGCCACCACGCTGGCCGAGTGGGCCAATACGCCCGGACATGGGCCGGCGCCGGCGGCTTTCGCCCCCGCGTTGCGGAATCTCTCCGCCTACGACGCGAGCTGTCTCGAGTCCACCGCCAGGCCCGAGCAGCTCAAGGAGCTGGTCGGCGTGCTGACGATCGACGGCAAGCCGGCCTGCACGGCCTTCCGGCGCAGCGCCAATCGAATCTGGACGGCTCGCCATTGCATCTACGACGCGGCGGACAACCGGCGCTATGCCATGGTGCGCCCCGGCTCGGTGTGGTTTTCCTATCCCGGCGAACCGGACGCTCGTTACGAGGTATGCAGTGAAACCCGCAATTCGAAGGCGGCCGGCAGTTCGGGTGGATTCCCGATGCAGGACGACTACATCGAGTTGCTGGTGGCCGGCTCGCCTCCGGCGCCGCCGCAGATTCCGGTCGATACGGCCGGCCTGGCCAAGGGTGCCGACCTCACCCTGTTCGGGCTCTTCAGCGATCTGCAACTGATCAGTACCGGCCCCTCCAGCGAGTTGTCGTGGATGCGCGAGAGCAAATCCGGGTGCGTGGTCGGCGAAGTCACCGCGGACGGTTGCATCGTCCATAGCTGCCAGGCGGTGCAGGGCACCAGCGGCGCGCCGGTGTTTGTCGTGCGCGACGACAAGCTGGTGCTGGTGGCCATGCATGTGGGGGGCGGTACGAAAGCCTGCACGGTGAAGGGACTGAAAAGTGCGGCATACAACGTGGCCATTCCGGCGAAACGGCTGGCCGAGTGAGCGTGGTTCAACAAGCACGAACGGGGGATACGATGAGGCCCAACAAGGCAGGGACGATGGTGGCGGGAGTCTGTGCGCTGTGTTTTGGCGTCGCGCAGGCGGATGAGTTGCGGGTCGGCGTGGCGATCAAGTGCCCGAAGACGGGCGCGCAGCGCACCGAGATTGCGCTGGCGCCGGTGGCGCTGGCCCTGGCCGGCGTGGTGGTGCAGAAGCTGGCGGGGGCGGCGCTCGAGAAGGCGGCGGACTATCTCAAGGACGATACGTCCATCACCAAGACCGCCTATGCGCGCGCGCCGCGCATGCTCGATGCGATCCCCGCCACCGACAGCAACAGCCGCGCGCTGGTCGACGCGAAAGGCAACCCGGTGCAGACAGCGCGGATGTCGGTCATCTATGCCTGCGTCTACGGCGCGGTGGGCCGCTATGGCAATCCGGGGGACAGTCCGGCAGGCGATTTCACCAGCCTGGGGAGCGACGCTTCCGACGCACTGCGCAAGCTCGGGTTGCAGGACGCGCCGGCCTTGTACTTCGAGGGGCTCTACCAGCAATCGAAGGAGCCCGCCGGCGTGTATGCCTTCGAGCCGCAATTCCTCTACTACGGCGAGCACCTGAAATCGGGTGGACTGTTCGGCGCCCACAAGCGCGACCTCGGCGTAACGATCGATGTGCTGAAGCCGTCCGAAACGGCGCCGATCTCGAGCTCGGTGATTTCGCTCGAGGCGCTCAAGCCGGGCAAGGACACGATGTTCGATGCGAAGTATTTCGACGGCAGGCCGTTGCCGTGGCAGAAGGTGCCGGCCCTGACGGACAACGCGCCGGTCACGATCAAGGTCACGGTGCTCGAGACCGGCAAGGCGAACACGCTCGACAAGGCGCTCGGCGAGGCGCTGGCCGCGAAGAAGGACGATCTCGCGCAGGCGCTGGCCGACGCCGTGGTCAGGCAGCCTGCCAGCGGCGCGGCGGCGACCGGCCACTGACGCGAGCCGGGGCGGCGCGCGCGTCGTCGAGGTGTGCGCCGCCGGCCTTCAATTCTTCAGGAATCCTCCAAAGCGCGCGCGGATCTCGTCGACCTGCGACAGCGTCCCCGACAGATGCGCGCGCAGCGCCGCTTGCGCCGCCTCGGGATTGCCCGCCGCGATCGCGGCGACGATCGCCGCATGCTGCTCCAGCACCCGCTCGGTCTTGCCCGGGATCGGCACGTGCAGGTTGCGCAGCCGGTCCAGGTGCCCGCTCTGCCGGCGCACCAGCGTCCATAGATCCATCACCTCGGCCGCGTCGTACATCAGCTTGTGGAAGGCCTCGTCGGCGTGCACGAACTCGACGTAGTTCTCGCGCGCCGCGTGCATGCGCTGCAGCTCGATGCTGTCGGCGAGCCGCGCCAGCAGCGGGGCGCTCGGCGCGCTGGCGAGCCGGTGCACGATCTCCAGCTCGATCGAGCGGCGCAGGAACAACTGCTGGCGCGCCAGCGGCACGTCGATCGAGCTGACCACCGTCGCGTGCTGCGGAAAGATGTCGACCAGGCCTTCCTCGCCGAGCCGGATCAGCGCGTCGCGGATCGGCGTCTGGCTCAGGCCGTAGAGCGCGGCGAGCTCGGCGCGCTGCAGCACGGTGCCCGGCGCGATGCGCATCGCCACGATCAGCTCGCGCAGGTGCTCGAAGACCTGCGGCGCCGCGTGGCGCGAGCGGTCGAAGGAGGGCGCGATCAGTTCGGCGGGGGACGAGGCGGCGGGAGCGTCGGAAAGCGTCGGGGTCATGTGGGCATGGGATGACGGGAAGCGGGAAAGCCGGCCGCCGCGCGGCGCCGGCCAGCCGCCACGATACCGCAATCCCGCTTCATTGACGCACTAATGTTTTAGTGTTTTAATCCGCCCCAGCTCAAGGCGAATACCCGTCGCGGGCGCAACGAATACGAACGAGAACATCCAGGAGACAGCCGTGGACACTGCGAAGCATTCCGCCGCGCCGGGCGCGCTCGCGCCGGCACCAGCCGCGCCGCTGGCGCGGGCGGTGGCGAAGATCGAGCGCCGCGTGCTGCCGCTGTTCGTGATCATGTTCATCGTCAACTACATCGACCGCGTCAACATCGGCTTCGTGCGCGAGCACCTGGCGGCCGACGTCGGCATCGGCACGGCCGCCTACGGGCTCGGCGCGGGGCTGTTCTTCGTCGGCTACGCGATCTTCGAGGTGCCTTCCAACCTGCTGCTGGCGCGCTTCGGCGCCAAGGCCTGGCTGACGCGGATCATGCTGACCTGGGGCATCGCGGCCACCGCGATGGCCTTCGTGCGCGGCGAGACCTCCTTCTACGTGCTGCGCTTCCTGCTCGGCGTGGCCGAGGCGGGTTTCTTTCCCGGCGTGATCTATTACTTCACGCAATGGCTGCCGGCCGGCGCGCGCGGCAAGGCGATGGCGGTATTCCTGAGCGGCTCGGCGCTGGCCTCGATCCTGGCCGGCCCGGTTTCCGGCGCCTTGCTCGGGCTCGGCGCGATGGCGGGCAGCGGCCTGCACGGCTGGCAGTGGATGTTCGTCACCGAGGGCGCGGCCTCGATCCTGTTGTGCGCGGTGGCGTGGTGCTGGCTCGACTCGCGCCCGGCCGAGGCGCGCTGGCTGGCCGACGAGGAGCGGCGCGCGATCGTCGAGACCATCGCCGCCGAGCAGGCCGCGCGCGAGCGCGAGCAGCCGGCCCATGTATCGCCGCTCAAGCTGCTGGCCGATCCGCGCATCGCGCTCTACTGCTTCATCTACTTCGCGATCTCGCTGACGATCTACGGCGCCACCTTCTGGCTGCCCAGCATCATCCGCAAGATGGGCCACTACAGCGACTTCCAGGTCGGCCTGTTCAATTCGATTCCCTGGCTGGTATCGATCGTGGCGATGATCGGCTTCGCGCGGCTGGCCGCGCGCCATCCCCACCAGCAGCGGTGGACCTCGGTCGCGCTGCTGATCGCCGCGCTCGGCATGTTCGTCTCCAGCTTCGGCGGCGGGGCCTTCGCCTTCGTCTCGATCTGTTTCGCGGCGGTCGGCTTCAAGGCCGCGTCCTCGCTGTTCTGGCCGATCCCGCAGAATCATCTCGATGCGCGCATCGCCGCCGGCGTGATCGCGCTGATCAATTCGATCGGCAACCTCGGCGGCTTCGTCGCGCCGGCCGTGTTCGGGCTGCTCGAGCAGCACACCGGTTCGATCCGCGGCGGCCTCGCGGGCCTGTCGATCTGCTCGCTGCTGGCCGTGCTCGCCGTCTGGTTCACGCGCGAGCGGCCCCGCCGGCGCGCCGAGCCCCTGTCGCGCCGCGCCGGCTGAGCAACGCCTTCCCCCCTTTCCCATCCAGAGATCCGCATGAAGATCACCCGCGTCACCGTCACCCCGATCGCCTTCAAGGACGCGCCGCTGCTGAACGCGGCCGGCATCCACGAGCCCTATGCGCTGCGCTCGATCATCGAGATCGAGACCGATACCGGCCATATCGGCCTGGGCGAGAGCTACGGCGACGCGCCCGCGCTGGCCGTGCTCGACGCGGTGAAGGGCGAGCTGGTCGGGCTCGATCCGTTCAAGCTGAACCGGCTGCGCGAGATCGTGCGCGGCGTGGTGGCCAGGCAGGCGCCCGCCAGCGCCGCCGGCGCCGAGCTCGCGCCGGGCTCGCATGCGAGCAAGGCCGTCAGCAATGCCTATTCGGCCTTCGAGGTGGCCTGCCTGGATGCCCAGGCGCGCTACCTGAACGCGCCGCTGGTGGACCTGCTCGGCGGCGCGGTGCGTCGCGAGGTGCCGTTCAGCGCCTACCTGTTCTTCAAGTACGCCGAACATATCGACAGCCCCTATGCGCCCGATGCCTGGGGCGAGGCGCTCGACGAGGCGCAGATCGTCGAGCAGGCGCGCCGCATGATCGACGCGCACGGTTTCGAGAGCATCAAGCTGAAGGCCGGCGCGCTCGCGCCCGAGCACGAGGTGGCCTGCATCAAGGCGCTGCGGCGTGCCTTCCCCGCCGCGCCGCTGCGCATCGACCCGAACGGCAACTGGTCGCTCGACACCGCGCTGCGCATGGCCGAGCTGCTCGGCGACGATCTGCAGTACTACGAGGATCCGACGCCGGGCCTGGAGGGCATGGCCGAGCTGCACCGGCGCACCGGCATGCCACTGGCCACCAACATGGTGGTTACCGATTTCGACGAGTTCCGCCGCGGCGTGGCCTTGAACAGCGTGCAGATCGTGCTGGCCGACCATCACTACTGGGGCGGCCTGCGCGACACGCAGCAACTGGCGCGCATGTGCGACAGCTTCGGGATCGGCGTGTCGATGCATTCGAACTCGCACCTCGGCATCAGCCTGATGGCGATGACGCACGTGGCCGCCTCGGTCGAGAACCTCTCCTATGCCTGCGACACGCATTACCCGTGGCAGGAGCCCGACGAGGAGGTGGTGCGCGGCGGCAAGCTGCCGATCCGCGACGGCTGCGTGCAGCTCACCGACGCGCCGGGCCTGGGGCTCGAGATCGATCGCGAGCAACTGCGCAAGCTGCACGAGCTGTACCTGGGCTGCGGGATCCGCCAGCGCGACGACGTCGGCCAGATGCGCAAGTACCGGCCCGACTGGAAGAACCTGAAGCCGCGCTACTGAGGAGGGGCTGTCGAGGCAGCGCGATAAGGCAGCGACAGGGAGCAACCGGCAGCAACGACGGCAAGCGGCGAGGGCGAGTCATGCGCCCCGTCGCGCGTCTCGCGTCATGCGCCCCGTCGCGCGTCTCGCGTCATGCGCGCGGGCGCGGATCGAACACCAACATGGAGACAGACGTGAACCCACCGAATCCGGGCGCCGCGGGCCGGCCCTCGACGCGCTACCGCTGGACCATCTGCGCGATGATGCTGTTCGCCACCACCATCAACTACATGGACCGGCAGACGCTGGGCCTGCTCGCGCCGCTGATGCAGGCCGACATCGGCTGGAGCCAGGTGCAGTACGCGCAGACGGTGATGATCTTCACGGCCGCCTATGCGCTGGGGCTGATGCTGTTCGGGCGGCTCGCCGATCGCGTCTCGACGCGGCTGGTCTATGGCGGCGCGATGGCGATGTGGAGCGCGGCCGCCATACTGCACGCGCTGGCCGCCAGCGTGCCGGGTTTCGCCGCGGTGCGCGGGCTGCTCGGCTTCGCCGAGGCCTCGAACTTCCCGGTCGCGCTGCGTACCACCGCGATCTGGTTTCCGAAGGCGGAGCGGGCGCTGGCCACCGGCATCTGGAACATGGGCGCCACCGTCGGCGGGGTGGTCGCGCCGGCCGTGATCCCGATCATGGCCGTACTGTGGGGCTGGCGCGCCAGCTTCGCGGTGAGCGGCGCGGTCGGCTTCGTCTGGCTGGCCGCCTGGTGGCGCATCTATCGCGCGCCGGCCGAGCATCCGCGCGTGGCACCCGACGAGCTCGCCCACATCGACGCCGATGCCGGCGGCGAGCCCGAGCCGCGCCGGGTCGGCTGGCTCGCGGTGCTGCGCCATCGCGAGGCCTGGGCCTTCATGGTCGGCAAGCTGCTGACCGATCCGATCTGGTGGTTCTACCTGTTCTGGCTGCCGAAGTGGCTCAACGAGGCCAACGGCATCGACATGCAGCACATGGGGCCGCCGCTGATCCTGATCTACGCGATGGCCTGCGGCGGCAGCGTGCTGGGCGGCTGGGCCTCGTCGCGGCTGGTCGCGCGCACCGGCCGCGTGAACTTCGCGCGCAAGCTGACGATGGGCGTGTGCGCGCTGTGCGTCACGCCGATCGGCCTGCTCTCGCAGTTCCATGCGCTGTGGTTCTCGGTGCTGGCGGTCGGCCTGGCGGCGGCCGCGCACCAGGGCTGGTCGGCCAATCTCGTCACCACCGTCTCCGACGTGTTTCCGCGGCGCGCGGTCGGCACCGTGATCGGCATCGGCGGCACGATGGGCATGCTCGGCTCCTTCCTGTTCTCGGGCGTGATCGGCGAGACCCTGCAGCGCACCGGGCAGTACTGGGCGCTGTTCGCGATCGGCGCGCTGGCCTACCTGGTGGCGCTCGCGATCATGCACGTGCTGATGCCGCGCATGAGGCCGGTGCGGCTGGCCGGGACGGAGCCGGCCGAAGGCGTGCGGCTGCCTGGCTGAGGGCGGGGGCGATCCGGTTTCGCGCGAGCGCTCAGCGGTTTTCGCGCGAGCGCTCAGCGGCCGAACTGCCGCTGCAGGATGTCCTCGAGCCGGGCCGCGGTGATCTCGCCCACATGCGATTCCACCAGGCGCCCACGGGCGTCGAAGAACAGCGTGGTGGGCAGGCCGCGCGAGCCGTAGACGCGCATCGCGTCGCGTCGCGGATCGAGCATCACCTCGTCGAAGCGCAGGCCCATCTGCGAGAGAAAGCCGCGCACCGTCGAGGCGTCCTCGCCCTGGTTGAGCATCAGCACCGTGAGCTCGGGATGGTCTGCTTGTGCCCGCGCGAGCACCGGCATTTCGCGGCGGCAGGGCGGGCACCAGCTCGCCCACAGATTCAGGATCACCGGCTTGCCGGCAAAACGGCCCGGCGCCACCGGCTTGGCGTCGAGCGTGCTGATCGCCAGCGTGTCCAGCGACGGCGCGTTGTCCCGGACGCTGCCCAGCACCCCTTGCGCGATGCCCCACGCGGCCAGGCCGACCAGCAGGCCGCCCAGCACCGGGCGGCGCGCCGCCGGCCGGTGCCGCAGCCGCCAGGCAAGCAGGGCCAGCGCCGCGGCCAGCCCGGCCCAGGCCGAGAAGCCGCCGTCGCCGATCGCGACGATCGAGGCCGGTGCCGCCGCGTACTGCGGCCACCAGCGCAGCACATAGGCCAGGCGCGCGGCCAGCAGGCCGACCAGCAGGGCGTCGACCAGCAGGCTCGGCGCGCGCCGATCGGCCTCGCCCGGCAGGACACGCGCCAGGCCCAGGGCGATCAGCCATGCCAGCAGCGCGGCGGCCGCCAGCGCCACCACCTGTACCGAGAAGGGACCAATACTCGTCATCGAATCAAGTTGCCGTCAGATTGTCGAGGCAGGGCCGGCGCGACGGGATAAATAACAGGTGAATGATCCTGTGCGTGATGCGGCCGGCGATGCGGCCCGCATAATGGCGCATCGCATCGCCGTCGCGATTAACCGGCGGCCATGCCGCGCGCACGCTTTCGGCGCGACGTATTTTCACGACATCGAGACGCCGCGCCCTGGAGTTTCTACTCTAGATAATCGCGCCGATTGAGCGGCGATTTTCAAATATCCATCCACATCCGATAAAACTGCACATCGGGCTTGGTCGGCAATGACAGCACTCGGGGATCGCTGGTAAACCCCAATCCTTCATAAAACCCCTTCGCGGTTTCTCGCGCGGTGCACCACAGGGTGCGGCCGCCGCGCTCGCGCGCATGCTCGGCGCACAGCCGCACCAGCACACGGCCGAAGCCGAAACCGCGCAGCGCCTCGTCGATCGCCATGCCCCTCAGGCGCCAGCCGTCGCGCGGCAGGTCGGGGCAATCCTCGCGACATACCGAGGCCACGCCCACCAACTGCTCGCCGCGCCGGATTCCTAAATGCAGCGTATCCGCTCCGAGATCGCCGGACAGCCGGGAGGCGATTTCATCGCCGTCGAGCAGCAGTCGCGCGCGCAGCGGATACACCTGATCCGCGCTAACCGTAAGAATTTCAAATATCGGAGCGTGAGTATTCATTGAGAATCGGGGAGCAAAAAGATGCCTTCGTAGTCGTTATTCGATTCGTCACATCTGACGGTTGATCGGCGCTGGCGGTAGAGGTATCCTCAGCGCGGGCCGATTGCGAGTTTAGCAATGACAACACTGCGATCACAGAATGGAAGAAAAAACAAATTCCGATGCTGACCACGCCTACGACGAAATTCGAACACGAATTCTCGACGGCAGGCTGGAACCAGGGCAAAAAATTTCACATCGCGGGTTGGCAAGCAAGCTCGGAATCGGGCAGATGCCGGTCAGGAGCGCGTTGCAGCGGCTCGCCGCGGAGAACCTCGTCACCGTGTTCGACAAGCGGGGCACCTTCGTCAACGATCCGACGCGCGACGATCTCCAGCAGATCTACGAGGTTCGCCTCGCGCTGGAGAGCACGGCGGCCTACCTGGCGGCAGCCCGCGGGCCGACGCTGGCGATGTCGGCATCGGTGGAGCGCATGGAGCGGCTGATCGAGAGCGGCGACACCGACATCATGGCCGAGCAGCGCATCGGCTGGGTGTTTCACCAGGAGCTGTTCCTGGCCGCGCGTAACGAGCGGCTGCATAACTTCTATAAATTACTGAGAGCACAGACGCTTGCATTGAACGAGTTGCCACGCCAGGACATCGAGACCGTGCGGCGCGGCACCGTGGAGCACCTGGCGATCTATGCCGCGATCCGCGACGGGCAGCCCGAGGCGGCCCGCACGCATATGTGGCATCACATCGTCGACGGTACCCCTGCAAGAATCAAATTAATCCGGGCCAAAAATGAGTCAAAAGAATAGCAGGACCTCGCTTCCCCTGTTGATGATCGTGGCGCTGATCCTCGGCGCGATCGCGGGCGTCACGGCGCCGCGCTTCGCGGCCGACGTCGGTTTCCTGTCGACCATGTTCGGCCACGCCATCAAGATGGTGGTGATGCCGCTGATCCTGTTGTCCGTGACGGTCGGGAGCTACCGCGCGGTCGAGCAGCGACGCAATCTCGGGCGCACCGCGCTCATCACCATCCTGTTCTTCATCGTCATGACCCTGGTGTCGAGCTCGCTCGGGCTCGGCCTCAACTGGATCTTCCGCCCGGGCCTGGGCGCGCCGCTGACCGAATCGGGCGCGCTGCCCGAGCACCTCGCCTCGAGCATCGACTGGGTCAAGTTCATCACCGACCTGATCCCGCAGAACCTGGTGGCCGCGCTGTCCTCGGGCAACGCGATTCCGGTGCTGGTGTTCGGCGTGCTGCTGGGCACCGCGCTGGGCGCCACCGGCGAGGCCGGGCGTCCCGCCATCAACCTGTTCGCCTCGCTGCTCGCCGGCCTGTTCAAGATGGTCGAATGGATCGTCGCGCTCTCGCCGCTGGCGATCTTCGCGGCCGTCGCGGGCCTGATGAGCAGCCGCGGCGTGTCGGGCCTGATGCCGCTGGTCAAGCTGCTCGGCATCTCCTATCTCGGCATGCTGATCCTCGGCCTGCTGCTCAGCGCGATCGTGATCGCCGCCGGCCAGCGGCCGCTGGCCGTGATCCGCAAGGTCAGCGAGCCGCTGATCCTCGCCTTCACCACGCGCTCCTCGGAAATCACCTACCCGGTGCACCTGAAGAAGCTGACCGAGATGGGCGTGCCGCAGTCGGTGGCCTCCACCATCCTGCCGCTGTCCTACATCTTCAACCGCGACGGCGCCGTGCTCTATACGGCGCTCGCGGTCGGCTACCTGGCCGATGCCTATCACGTGGCCTGGAGCTGGCCGCTCGCGCTGACCATCCTGGTGCTGACCATCATCACCATCGACGGCGCGGCGAACGTGCCCTCGGGAGCGATCGTGGCGATCACCATCGTGCTGGCCGCGATCGGCCTGCCGGCCGAGGCGGTGCTGCTGATCCTCGGCGTCGATGCCTTCTTCGACATGGGCCGCACCGCGCTGAACGTCTATGCCAGCACGGTGGCGATGACGGTGTCGCTGCGCTTGACCCGCAGCGAGGACCAGGCCGCCGCCGACGAGCTGGACGGCGGGGCGAGCCTGCGTACCTGAGCCGGCACGATGGCATGACACGAGAGGCGCCGCGGGCCACCAGCCCGGCGGCGCGAGCAGGGCAGCATCAGGCAGTCGAAGTTGCGGCACGGCGTCCTTTCCGATCGGAGAGGATGCCCCTGGTCCATTGAAGCGATCGAGCAAACTGCGATCACAGATTTTGCAAGCGACAAGGGCAGGCTGGAGCGGAAACCGTCTATCCATGACGTGGCGGGTTCGATCGAGGGCGCCATCGGCGCACGAACCCCGGCACACACCTAGAGAGCCTTCGTATGAGCGTTTTCTCAAGACCCGGCAAGACCGACGGCAGGCCCGGCCTGCCGACTCCCTCCGATGGCGTGCTGTGCGCGCAGGCGCATGCCGGCGCGTTCGGCGTGCGTGCCGGCGCGCTGTCGATCGCGGCGCCAGCCCTGTCGCACGAAGCATCCGAATACGACTGCTTCGCGCTGTTCGACGAGCTCGAATGCGCGCCGCATCGCGAGGCCCTGCGCGAGATCGTCTCGCGCCTGGTCCGGCTGCTCGGCGCCGAACGTTTCGCCTTCCTGCTGGTTCCGGCGGAAGGCGAGCCGCCGAGGCTGGGCGACGAGGAGGTGCTGACCGATGCCGCTCCGGCCTGGCTGGACAGCTATCGCGCGCGCGGCTGGTTCGAGACGGATCCCGGCATCGCCTACGCGCGGCGCAACTCGGCGCCCACCGGCGCGGCCGCCATCGCGCCGCGCGCGGACGGCCCCTGCGCGCTGGGCGAGCACGACGCGGCGCACGGCTTTCGCGCCAAGCTGATCGCGCCGGCCCACCTGCCGACGCCGGGCTTGGGCGGGGTGCTCTACGTCGGCCTCGACGCGAGAGCGGGCGAGGGCGAGGCCGCCTTGCACGGCAAGCGCATCCTCTATCGGCTGATCGCCAGCGAACTGCTCGACTGGCATGCACGGCAACAGCGTTCCGACGCGGCTCGCTCGCTCGCGCTGACCGAGCGCGAGACCGGCATCCTCAGGCTGCTGCGCAGCGGCTGCACCGCCCACGATATCGCCGGGCAATTGTGCGTGGCGGTGCCCACCGTATATGGCTATTACAAGCGGCTTAACGAAAAATTTTCCGTTAATCACATTTCGCTGACAGTAAAACGCGCCGCAACACTCGGCTTATTGGATATGTAATTGGATTGAATGCGGCTCGATGGTGATCATCGTCGAGAACGAAATGCCCCGATATCACTCGGGCCGCACGATTAATCTAGTGTCGGGAAATGACGGATGCTAGGATATGTCCGCATTCCCGCTACAGGGCCGGAAACGGCGCATGGGCCGCACCGCGGCGCCAGTCCTGGCGCGTGCCGGCCTGGATTCGATGCTGCAATTGTTGCACTGCTGGTTCATCTTTCATGCGGTGATCGGACAATGATAAATCGAACTGTTGTCGATAACAGAATGCCGTCTATCGCGAATGAAAGGCGCGGATTGCATAATCCCCGTATTCATTCCGCGATGTTGAAAAACCGGAATTCCTTCAACTCGCGGCAGATGCCGCGATCTGGCTCAGCCGCCGCGCGTTTCGATTCGCGGCGTCGTTTCGATATCGAGAGGGCAATGGAAACTCCATTGGGCGAACCGCGCCGCAGCCGGGCCGTGACGTTCGAGAAATACCTGCTCGGGGCGAGTGCCCTGCTGGTGGCCTGCGCGGTGGCGCTGGCGATCTTCGTCAGCTGAACCGCGGCGCGAGCCGCACATCGGGCAGGACAGGGCAGACAGGACGGCTTCGCGCGCGGGGCCGGTTAGCGCGGCCGCGGCATCGCGCCGGGCGCGCGGCATGCATCACGGGAGCAAGACCAGATGAACGGGCAGTATCGAGACGGCACGCAGCGGCGCGAGCGAACCGGAGCCGCGGCGGGCGCGGGCAGGATGAGCAGGGACGAGATGCGGATCGACGTGCTGTCCGGCCGGGTCCATGCCCAGGAGATCCTGCTCAAGGCGATGCTGGACCAGTGCAGCGATCGCGAGGGCCTGCTGCGCCTGCTCGACAGCGAGGCCGAGCAGCGGGGCGTCGCGCTGCGCGACAGCGATTGCTCGCTGCTGATGTACGCGGCCTTCATCGAGCACACCGCCGCGCTGCGCGAGACGATCTCGGCCGAGGAAGCCTGCGTCGGCGGCGGCTGATCCCGATTTCCACGTTGTCCCGTTCCCATTCCCGTCGCGCTCCTGCGCGACGCGGCATCATCGATCCGTCTCACCAGCGCAGGTACCTGGGCGCCAGCGCGGCACCGAGCGCGCTGGTCAGGCCGATCGCCAGCGCATAGGCCAGCCCCCAGAGCGACAGCGCGCCGTCGGCCCCATACAGCGAATCCACCAGCAGGCCCTGCGCGCCGGCCAGCAGCCCGGCGCCCGCGCCGGCCAGCGCCAGGCGGGTGGGCGCCAGCCCCTTCAAGGCATGCATCGCCGCAGCCAGCGGCGGCAGCGACAGCAGCACCAGGTTCCCGACCGCGAGCGGCCAGCAGTCGGCCAGCATCAATTGCAGCCGGTAGCCGGGCGGCGTCGCCAGCAGCAGGCCGATGCCGGCCAGCGCCATGACCGCCAGCGGCAGTGCCGCGGCGAACCAGGCCAGGCGCGTGGGCGCGCCGGGCCGGCCGAGGCGCTCGGTCAACTGCACCGCCGCCACCATGATCGCCAGCGGGAATGCCAGCCGGATCCAGAAGGCCGCGCTCAGCAGCACTTGCGGCATGTCGCTGCGGATGCCGTAGAGCGCGACCAGCAGCGCGATGCTGCCGGCCAGGCCGCCCAGCAGGGCGCGCCCGATCCGGCGCGTCACGCGGTCGGGCTCGACCGGCCCGGCATCGGCGGCGAGCCGCGCGACCAGTTCGCGGGTTTTCATCGGAGCATCTCGTCGGGCTGCCGGCCGTCGCGCCGTGTCAGTCGCGCGGCGAACGATCGCCGAGCAGATGATCGATCGAGATCCGGCCCGGTCCCCAGGCGGCGATGCCGAGCGCCATCGCGGCCCAGGTCAGGTGCACCGGCCAGCCGTCGGGCACGGTCAGCTCGACGATGCAGGTCATCAGCAGCAGGCCGATCGCCGCGAAGCGCGTGCCGAGGCCGAGCACCAGCAGCACCGGGAACAGCACCTCGCCGCATCCGGACAGGAAGGCGAACAGGGCCGGCGCCGGGAACGGATAGGGGCCGCCGGGCAGATGCAATTGGAATTCGCTGGTGAACAGCTCGATCGCCGTGTCGTTGAGCTGCAGGAAACCGTTCCATTTCAGGATCCCCGATTTCCAGAACGGCACCGCCAGGGCCAGGCGCAGCACCAGCTGGACCAGCCAGGGGCGGGCCAGCCATTGCACCGCGCGGCGCGCGCGGCCGACCAGCACGGCGGCGCAGGCCAGCGGCGAGCGCTTCAGGGTTCGGGCGTCGGACATCATGATCAGTCTCCGAGGTGGGCGGCGCTAAACACGCCGGCGTCGAGCATGCCGCCGAGATGGGCGGACAGCTCGAACGCGGGTTGGGTTTGCATGGCGAGCGCGAGCGCCTCGCCGAGCGTGGCGCCGTCGATCAGGCTGCCGAGGAATTCGGCGCCGCCGGCCGGCAGGCGCGTGACGATCACCTCGAGGCCAGGGCGCGTGACGAGCGCGTCTTCCGCCTCGCTGGCATCGAGCGTGCGCAGCGGCGCGTCGCCCCGGTTCATCGCGAAGATCGCCAGCGCCGAATAGGGCGAGCGCACCATGCGCGTGGCCGGATGCGGCGTGAAGCGCAGCTCGGCCAGCCGCTGCGGCGCGAAGGCGGCGAAGTCCTGCGCCGACAGCGGTTCGGCATCGGCCGCGTGATAGGCGTCGAGCCAGGCGCGCTCGATGCGTGCCGTGTCGGCGAGCCAGGGCATCGCGCGCGCATGCTCGTAGCGCTCGATGAAGGCCGGGAAATCGCGACCGTATTCGAACAGCAGGGGCGAGACGGGCGGCGTCTCGCGCAGATGGAAGCGCGCCATGGCACGGAAGAATTCGGTGCCGGTGATGCGCTGCACGGCCGGGTAGATCGCGGCGAGCGCGTCGATCAGGCTGACCGTGACGTTGTTGCGATAGACGTCGTAGCGCTTCGCGACCCGCTTGCCTCGATGCGCGACCAGCTCGGCCGGCGCGTCGACGCGAGGGTCGATCAGGCCCGGTGCGAATGCCGAAGCGTAGTTATCCATATCGATCTCAGTGCGCATGATCGGCGGCCTCGTGGTGGGCACTGGCCGGTTCGGAACGCGGCGCGAGCGCGAGCTGGATGCGCCGCGCCTCGAGCGCCTGTGCGCGCAGCGTCGGCCAGTCGGGCAGCGCGCTGTCCCATTCGATCAGCGTCGGAATCGAGCCGGTGCGCGCGATCAGGTCGGCATAGAGTTGCCAGACCGCATCGGCGATCGGGCGATCGTGACTGTCGATCAGCAGCGCCTCGCCTTCGTCGTCGCGCTGCTCGGTATGACCGGCCAGGTGGATCTCGCCGACCCGCTCGATCGGGAACTCGGCGAGGTAGGCCTCGGCCGAGCCGCCGTGATTGGTCGCGGACACGAACACGTTGTTGAGGTCGAGCAGCAGGCCGCAGCCGCTGCGTCGCGCCACTTCGCGGATGAATTCGGTCTCGCTGAAGCTCGATTGCGCGAAGGCCACGTAGGTCGATGGATTCTCGAGCAGGATGGCGCGGCCGATCGCGTTCTGCACCTGGTCGAGGTGATCGCAGACGCGCTCGAGCGTGGCCTTCGTGTAGGGCAGCGGCAGCAGGTCGTTGAAGAACGCGCCACCATGCGAGGACCAGGCCAGGTGCTCGGAAACCAGCGCGGGCTGGTAGCGCCGCACCACCTCGCCGAAGCGCGCGAGATGCGCGGCATCGAGCGGGGCCGGGCCGCCGATCGACATGCAGACACCATGCACCGACAGCGCATGGCGCTCGCGCACGGCGGCCAGCCAGCGATGGGGCGGGCCGCCCGCGCCCATGTAGTTCTCGGCATGGACTTCGAAGAATGCGTCGTGCAGGGTTTCGTCGAGGATCTCGGCGATGTGCTGGCTCTTGAGGCTGGTGCCGGCCAGCAGGCCCGCCTGCGCGGCGGCCGGCTGGAGACGGCTGGGCTCGTGGCCTGCCGGGCTGAGGAACTCCATCATGCTCGTCTCCTGGGCCGCCGGCGGCGATCAGGACTTGATCGGCGTGGTCGAACCGTGGCCGCCGCCCGGCGTCACGATGCTGGTGCAGGTGCCGCCCTGCACGAACTTCCACGAGTTGCCCTGGAAATCGACCGTCGAGGTGCCCTGGCAAGTCGTGCCGGGACCTGCCGCGCAATCGTTCTGGCCTTTGAGCGCCACGCCGTAGCACTTCTCCTTGTGAGCCGCGATGGCCGCGCCTTCCTCGGCCTTGGTGAGCGGAGCGGCGTGGGCGACCGAGGCGAGCAGGCTCGCGACGGCACCGAGGATGAGAGCGGAATTGACCGATTTCTTTGCCGACATGGTGATTCTCCTGATGGGTGGATGAGGGGTACCTGGTGTGGGTACGGCAGTGAGTTCGTTGGAGGACGGCGGCGGGTTACAGCGAGCTGCGAATTTTTCGCGAAGGGCCGCCATCGGTGGAAACAGCGGCGATCAGGACTTGATCGGCGTGGTCGAGCCGTGGCCGCCGCCCGGCGTGACGATGCTGGCGCAGGTGCCGCCCTGCACGAACTTCCACGAGTTGCCCTGGAAGTCGACCGTCGAGGTGCCCTGGCAGGTGGTGCCGGGGCCTGCCGCGCAGTCGTTCTGGCCTTTGAGCGCCACGCCGTAGCACTTTTCCTTGTGGGCCGCGATGGCTGCGCCTTCCTCGGCCTTGGTGAGCGGGGCGGCGTGGGCGACCGAGGCGAGCAGGCTCGCGACGGCACCGAGGACGAGGGCGGAATGGATCGATTGCTTTGCCGACATGGTGATTCTCCTGATGGGTAGGTGAGTGATACCCGCAGCGGGTACGACAGTGAGTTCGACGCATCAGGGACGGCGGTTACAGCACGGGGAAAGTTTTTTTGCGAGCCGCGGTCGAGGCGGGGAGGACGACGGCAAAGCGGCGGGAAGGCGGACCGCGGCGCAGGCGTGACGAGCAAGGTGGAAGAGCGGGCGCCCCGGCCGCCTCAGACGATGCGCCAGCGTTCGCGCATCGTCAGCGCGATCTCGCGCACGGCCGGCTCCTGGAGCAGGCTCATGTGATTGCCGCGCATCACGGCGAACTCCACGTGCTCGACCAGCGCGCTCCAGCCGAACGCGCCCGGCATCGGGCTGCCTTCGCCGCCGTCGTGCGCGACGATCACGATGGCTTCGCCGTCGAGGCGCCCACGTGCGACATGGCAGGAGCGCAGTTGCGCCTCGAAGGTACGCAGCATCGGCGCGATGGCGGCGTCCCGATGGACACCCGCGGCGGCCGGCAACAGGGCGGCGTCGCGCATCAGCTTGCCGACGAAGGCGAGCCGCGCCTCGAAATCGCTCGCGGCGGCGGCTTCGATCGTTGCGTCGTCGAGCTCGAACGACAGCCCCGAGGATTGCTCCAGCAGGCGCACCAGGGTGCGAAGGATATCGGCAGGGCTCGGTTCGGGTGCGAGCGGCAGGATCGGCGGTGGCGGCGAATCGAGCAGCACCAGCGGCGCGCAGCGGCGCCCCAGCCGTTCGAGCTGCCGCGCCGTCTCGAGCGCGATCCAGCCGCCGAACGAGTGCGCGACGATCCTCACCGGGCCTTGCGGGCATAGCGCCAGGATCGATTGCAGATGGCGGCGCGCGGCATCCTCGACGCTGGTTTCGGGCGCCTGTCGTGGGTCGAGGCCGCGTGCCTGCAAGCCATGGATCGGCACGCCGGGGCCGAGCGCGGTGGCGAGTGCCACGAAGCTCGCCGCGCTGGCGCCGGCGCCGGGCAGGCAGAACACGGGCGGCTGCGCGTGTCGCCCCGCCTGGATCGGAATTGGCGCGGGCTCGTCCTGGCCGGTAACACGGGCCCGTGCTTGCACGACGCCGGAGAGATACGTCGCCATGCCTGCCGGCGTCGGCGCCGCGAGCAACGCGCCGAGCGGGATCGAGACGTCCAGCCGATCGCGAACCTGCATGGCGATCCGCAGGGCCTGCAGCGCGCGTTCCTCGGGCGCTTCGCTGCCGAGCAGGTCGGCATGCGGGCCGTTCGAGGCCAGGCCGGTCGCCTCGGCGGCCAGCGCGGCGAGCTGGGCCCGCAGCGCCGTATCCGTGTCGACATCGGCATCGCCCGCTTCGGTGCTTGCGGGTGCGTGGGCCTCGATCTCATGCCACGGGGCGGGGCGCAATGCGGCGGGGAGGGGCTCGATCCGTTGAAACACGGCCAGCCCGGAGCCGGGATCGTCGGCGACGGCCTCGTGCAGGAAGGTTGCGAGCGCATCGAGTTCGATAGCGAGCGGCGAGGCCAGCAACTGCAACCGCCATGGCCGCGCACCGGGCAGGCGCGCAATCACGGCATGCAATAGCGGCGGCCGTTGCGGATCGATCTGCATGCCGGGCAGGGCGGCCAGCGCCGTCAACTGCGCCTCGCCGTCGATGCCGGCCGCCAGCCGGGCGGTATGAACCCGCAGCGTCGCCTCGCGCGGCGTGAAGCGCATCGGCCGCGAAGGCAGCGTCCAGGCCACGCCGCTACGCAAGGCAGCATTGCCGTCGATCGCACGCTGCAGCGACGCCAGGCAGGCATCGAGCCGCGCACGCGAGGCGAACGCCAGCGTCAGCGACGATGGACGTCCTTCGCCGCCTGGATCCAGCAAGCTGGCCATCAGGCGCGATCGTTGCATTTCTTCCAGCGGTGCCGTGCTTTCCAGCTCGCCGATGCCGTCGGCCAGCACGGCGATCGTGTCTCGCGTCTCGGCCTCGGGCGCGCGAGCGGCCTGATGAGAAGCCGCGCCGGGCGTATCGCCGGCGCTTTCGGCGTGGTTCGGCGACGCTTTCTTCGGTCGTTCCTGTTCGTGCAACATTGTCGTTCCGGGTTGCGTTTGTGGAAACGCGGATGGTGCGCATGAGGCGATTCGCGAAACATCCCGCATCAATCGCCTAATTCGTGATCCGCTTCGCAATAAATAAAAAATGAATAATCGTCGCGTTCAATCATAGCGTTTTGAGTTCGCCGATCCGATTCGGAATGAATAAAAAAAGAAATCAATTGGGATTCCGGTTGACGTCGGGTGCGGTGGTCAATAAATGAAACGGCAATGCCAGGTAATAATTTCGCGCGCCGCCGGCATTAAGTGACGATATCGAAATTTCCCGGAATGAGTGATGGCGATAAGAAAGCGATCGTCTTGAGCGCGTCGAGGCTCGATAACAAAAAGAATGCCAATATGAAAAATGCCTTTCAAATCATGCTTCGACCTGTAAGGCCGGCTCGAGCGACCTGGCTGAATCCGCGCCGGCAAAGGGATGTGGGGCGATGGCGGCAACCTGGCATGTAAGCTTCGCGCCGGCGCGACCGCGCGCGTGATATCACGTTTCTCGAATGTCAGCCAGTGTCGGCGCGATGTAAGTTTTTCCGCCGTCAGAATCGGCAGGTTCGATTCATTTATTTACGCTTCAAAACTTTTTCAATTGATATCGGATCGTTTTCTGATTTAACTCAAAATGACTCGTTATTTGAATAAGTCTTGACACTCGTAAGGCGGATGCCTCAGTCTTTGCGCTCATTGGAGCCGGGAATGAATCGACATTATGTTTTTCGGGTGATTTTGTTGACCAATCCGAATTGACCAGGTGGCGGCGCATTTCGATATCCCCTGACGGGGCAGGCGGCTTCTGCATTCGCGCGACGCGGCCCGGCCGCGATCGCGGCGAAGTTCGGCGCTTCACATTGCCTTTCCAGGGGAACAGCCATGGATGACGATTTGTATTTTGTAGTGCGAAACAGCGAGGGGCAGTACTCGGTATGGCTCGACGGACGCAACCTGCCTGCCGGCTGGGAGACGGTCGGCGAACCCGCCAGCAAGCAGGCCTGCCTGCAGCGGATCGAGCAACTTTGGACGGACATGGTGCCCGCCAGCGTCCGCGAACACCTCAACCAACATTCGGGATCGGAAATTGACCATGCCGTTCGATGAAATCCTGTCCGTCGACACCTTGCACCAGCCCAAGGTCTCGGACTTCCGCAAGCACTACCTGAACAAGGACCGCCCGGTGAAGATCGCGGGCGCGCTGGGCGGCTGGCCCGCCATGCAGAAGTGGTCGCTCGACTACTTCGAGAAGAACTTCGGCGAGGAGACGATCGGCGTCGAGAGCTTCCAGCCGCACGAGCGCGGGCCGGGCAACAACAGCCCGCAGGGCTACGTGAAGTACCTGCGCTTCCAGGAGATGAAGCTCAGGGAACTGATCGCGATCCTGCGCGAGAAGCCGGACCACATGTACTACATGGCCTCGCACCCGTTCCGCAAGACCTTCCCGAACCTGCGCACCGACCTGGTCCAGCACCCGTACATCAAGGGGCATATCGAGCATATCCCCGGCGCGCACATGGACTCGTACCTGTGGATCGGGCCGGCCGGCACGCATACGCCCACCCACACCGATCCGATGCCGAACTTCCTGACCCAGATCGTCGGCCGCAAGATGGTCTGGCTGTTCCCGCCGGAGCAGGCCAAGTCGCATCTCTACATCGGCGAGTTCGAGCGCGAGACCTTCAGCCCGGTCGACATCGAGAACCCCGATTTCAAGCGCTTCCCGAAGCTGCGCGAGGCCACGCCCTATCGCGTGATCATCGAGCCGGGCGAGTCGCTGCACATTCCGCGCAACTGGTGCCACTGCGTGATCTCGATGGACGTGTCGATCTCGATCAGCTCGTTCTTCATCACCTATCCGCAACTGTTCAGCCTGGTGCCGGAGTTCTTCGGCGAGTACATCAAGCGCGCGATCGAGGGCTGGCGCTGGAAGGGCATGCGCAACGAGCGCGCCGGCCTCAACCCGCCGCCGCGCTGAGCCCGACGTGCCAGGCAGCCAGGCAGCGATTCCCAACCCACCCGGCAAGGATCACACCGTGAGCGATGGAGCAGTGAAGGAGCGGGCAGCAGGCGTGCGCACGGCGACAGCCGTCGAGGCCGTCTGCCTCGCGTTCAACGAGAACCCGGCGCCGGTCGAGGCGGCGGTGGTGGCGGCCATCACCGCCGCCGCCTCGCGCGTCAACCGCTATCCGTTCGAGGACGAACCGCGCGTGATGCGCCGGCTTGCCGAGCACTTCGACTGCCCGGAAGCGAACCTGATGCTGGTGCGCGGCATCGACGAGTGTTTCGACCGGCTCTGCGAGGCGTTTCCGGGCATGCGCCAGGTCAGCGCCTGGCCCGGTTTCGACGGCTATCGCGGGCGGATCGGCGTGTATGGCCTGCCGCACTTCGAGCTGGGGCTGACCGAGTCGCTGCAACTGGACCCGGCCGACCTGGCCCGGCTCACGCGCGAGGACTTCGTCACGCTCGCCAGCCCCTCGAACCCGACCAGCCTGCTGCTGGGCGAGGACGAACTGGCAACGCTGCGCGCGCGCGCCGGCAAGCTGCTGATCGACGAGACCTACGTCGACTACTCGACGCGGCGGCGCCAGCGGCCCGCCTTCGGCGAGCACGAGTACGTGTTCCGCTCGTTCTCGAAGTCCTACGGGCTGGCCGGGCTGCGGCTGGGCGTGCTGTTCGGGCCGGCCGAGGCGATCGCGTCGATGAAGCGCCGCCAGTGGTTCAGCAATGTCGGCACGCTCGAGCTGAACGCGCTGGAGGCCGTGCTCGACCACGACCAGGCCCGCGATGCGCACGTGGCGTCGATCCTGGCCGAGCGCGCTCGCGTGAGCGAGGCGCTGCGCGCGCTCGGCTACCGCGTGGTGCCCTCCGAGGCGAACTTCGTGCTGGTCGCCAACCCGGCCGGCGCGCGCACGCTGGCCTGGCTGGCCGGGCAGGGCGTGCAGGTGAAGGACGCCGCGCAGTTCGGCCTGGCCGGCCACCTGCGCATCAGCATCGGCCTCGCTCACGAGAACGATCGTCTGCTGGCCGCGCTCGGCAGCTTCCCCGAAGCCGCCGGTTTTTCCGAATCCGTTTCCATCCAAGGTGAATTCCATGACTGAAGCAACGCTCGAACGCGCCGACGTGCGCGATGCCGAACCGACCGTCGAGGCCATCCTCGACTCGACCTGGTTCCAGCCGGAACAGTTCAAGACGCTCGACTACGTGAAGGGTTTCGTCGGCGCCAAGGTGATCTTCCAGATGCTGCAGCTCGGCGTGTTCGACGACCTGCTGGCGGGCAAGTCGCTCGCGCAGATCGCCGAGGGCCGCAAGATGGACGCGTACCTGCTGCGCACCATCTTCGAATACCTCGCCGTCGAGGGGCTGCTGGTGAAGGAGGGCGAGGGGCGCGACCCGCAGGCGAGCTTCCGCCTGTCCGACTACGGCTCGCGCATCAAGCACTACGAGGGCTGGTTCAACATCCTGATCGGCGGCTACGACAGCATCTTCTCGAACGTCGGCGCGATGCTGACCGAGGGCATCGACGGCTACAAGCGCAACGGCCGGCTGGTCGGCGTCGGCAGTTGCCAGATCTCGCAGTACGACACGATTCCGATCACCAAGGCCTTCATCGAGTCGGTCAAGCCCGATGCGAAGCAGATCGTCGACTTCGGCTGCGGCAACGCGCAATACCTCTGCACCCTGGTCAAGGAGCTCGGCGCGATCAAGGCGGTCGGCATCGAGCCGGACACCGGCGCCTACGAGGCCGGCCTGCGCCAGGTCGAGTCGATGGGCATGCAGGACCAGATCCGCCTGGTCAATGTCGACGCGCTCGACTACGAGATCGACGAGGCGCCCGACTTCATCCTGTTCGGCTTCGTGCTGCAGGAAATCATCTCGCAGATCGGCCGCCCGGCCTTCATCGAGTACCTGCGCAAGCTCGGCCGCAAGTTCGCCGGCAGCTACCTGATGGTGATGGAGGTCGACTACGACATCGACAACGCGGCCGCCATGCAGGCGCCGATGGGACGCGGCTACTACAACCCGTACTTCCTGCTGCATCCGTTCACCAACCAGCTGCTGCTGCCCAAGCGCGAGTGGGACCAGATCTTCGACGAGGCCGGCTACGACATCGTGCGCGACGAGGTGACCAGCGCCAAGGCCGACCCGACCGGCTTCGGCATCTGCTACGTGCTCAAGCACCGCGGCGAGGCCGACTGAGCGACCGGACAACGACCGCGCGCCGACCCGCGCGCGGACCGAACAGGATTCCTGAATGAATACCCCAATTCGCGACAAGGTGCTGCTCTGCATCGACAACATCGCCGGGCTCGAATCGCTGCGCTACCTGGCGCAGCGGCCGAGCGTCGAGGTGGTGGCCGTGATCGTCCATCCCGAGGCGAATGCGGTGCAGCTCGACGAGATCCTCGCGCTGTGCGAGCGGCACGCGATTCCGGCGATCAACGTGCTCGACGCGCGCGCGCGCTTCGACGAGCTGATCGTGCCGCTCGCGCCCGACTTCATCGTCTCGATCTATTTCGACTACATCCTCGACGACCGCTTCCTTGCGCTGGCCGCCAAGGACTCGATCAACCTGCATCCGGGCTACCTGCCCTACAACAAGGGCTTCTATTACTACGCCTGGGCGGTGCTCGACGGCACCCCGGCGGGGGTGAGCATCCACCGCATCGAGACCGCCGTGGATGCCGGGCCGATCATCAGCCAGATGCGCGTGCGCGTGGAAGGCACCGATACCGGCGACATCATCTACGACAAGCACATGGACGCCTCGATCGAGCTGTTCCGCACCACCTGGCCGAGCATCGAGACCGGCACCTACCGGCTGTTCCGCCAGCGCCACGGCGGCACGCGCAAGAAGATCACCGAGACCACCGCGGCCATGGAGATCGACCCGGACGCGACCTACGTGGCGCGCGAGCTGATCGACCTGCTGCGCACCTTCAGCTTTCGCGGCGAGGGCGGCTGCCTGATGCAGATCGACGGCAAGAAATACAGCATCGGCATCGAGTTCTCGGAACTCGTCGACAACGTCAACCAGGTGCGCGGCAAGCGCGACAACTATCTCGTCGGCTGACCCGGCGGCGATCCACCCTCACGGAAGACCAGACATGAAACCCAAGCACATCCTGCTCGCCTACTCGGGCGGCCTCGACACCTCCACCGCGCTGCACTTCCTCAAGCAGCAGTTCGACTGCCGCGTCACCGCCTACTGCGCCAACCTCGGCCAGAAGGAGGACTGGGAGCGCATGAAGAAGCGCGCCGCGATCGCCGGCGCCGACGAACTGGTGATCGCCGACCTGCGCGAGACCTTCATCCGCGACTACGTGTTCCCGGCGCTGAAGGCCAATGCCGCCTACGAGCGCGACTACCTGCTCGGCACGCCGCTGGCGCGCCCGGCGATCGTCAAGGGCCTCACCGACTACGCGCTGGCGCACGACGTCGACACGCTCTCGCACGGCTGCACCCAGAAGGGCAACGACCAGGTGCGCTTCGAGATGGCCTCGCGCATCCTCGCGCCGAACCTGCCGACGGTGGCGCCGTGGCGGATGTGGGACATCGCCTCGCGCGAGGACCTGTTCGCCTATTGCCAGAAGCACGGCATCCCGGTCGAGAGCCGCCCGGACAACCTGCTCAGCCACGACGAGAACCTGGTGCACATCACCACCGAGGGCGACTACCTGGAGAGCGTGGGCAATGCCTTCGACTGGCACGACGCCAACTGGATCACGCCGCCGACGCTCGCGCCGGACGCGATCGAGACGCTGCGCGTAGGCTTCGAGCAGGGCGTGCCGGTCAGCGTGGACGGCGAGGCGCTGGGCCCGGTCGAGCTGGTGGCGCGCCTGAACGCGGCCGGCGCGCGCAACGGCGTGGGCTTCCAGGACATCATCGAAAACCGCATCAACGGCCTGAAGGTGCGCGGCGTGTTCGAGAACCCGGCGCTCACCATCCTGCACACGGCGCACCGCAAGCTCGAGAAGATCACCCTGGGCCGCGACGTCGAGCGCCTGCGCAACCTGGTGTCCGACGAATACGGCGACATCGTCTACCGCGGCCTGTGGTTCAGCGACGAGCGCCTGTGCCTGCAGGCCCTGATCGACGAGACCCAGAAGTACGTGACGGGCGAAGTGACGGTGCAGCTCTACAAGGGCTCGGCCACCGCCGCCGCGGTGGAGTCGCCGCAATCGCTGTACTCGCGCGACCTGGTCACCCTGCACGCGGGCCAGTCGATCAGCGGCGAGGACGCCACCGGCTTCCTCAACACCCTGGGCCTGCGCATCGGCATCGAGGCCGCGCGCGGCGCGAAAGCGGGAGGCCAGGCATGAGCACGCCCCTGGCGAATCCCTGGGCCGGCCGCTTCAGCCAGCAGATGACCGACAGCCTGGTGGCCTTCAACACCAGCCTGCCGCTGGAGGCGCGCCTGTTCGAGGCCGACATCGACGGCACCGCCGCCCACGTCGACATGCAGCACGCGGTGGGGCTGCTGCAGGACCACGAGCACGCGGCGCTGGCCGCGGCGCTCGGCGAGATCCGCGCCGGCTGGCAGGCCGGCGAGATCACGCTGCGCCCGGCGCTCGAGGACATCCACATGAATCTCGAGACGCTGCTGGTGGAGAAGGTCGGCGAACTCGGCAAGAAGACCCATACCGCGCGCAGCCGCAACGACCAGCAGGCCACCGCGCAGCGCATCTACTTCATGCGCTCGACGCGCGAGCTGGTGGACGCGATCGACACGCTGCAACGCACCCTGCTCGAGCACGGCGAGCAGCACGCCGGCCTGGTGATGCCGTCCTACACGCACCTGCAGCGCGCCGAGTTCACCTACTACACGCACTGGCTGGCCACCTACGTGGTGATGCTGGAGCGCGACCGCAGCCGCTTCGTCGACGCGCTCGAGCGCGCCGACCAGTGCCCGCTCGGCGCCTGCGCCTCGACCGGCACCAGCCTGCCGATCGACCGCCGCCTGTCGGCCTCGCTGCTGGGCTTTCGCGAGCCGACCCTGCACAGCATCGATTCGGTGTCCGACCGCGACTACCTGGTCGAGTTCGGCGCGCACGCGGCCAACCTGATGATCCACCTGTCGCGCCTGTCGGAGGAGCTGATCTCCTTCACCAGCCAGGAGTTCGGCTTCATCGCGCTGGCCGACGGCTACTGCACCGGCAGCTCGATCATGCCGCAGAAGAAGAACCCCGACGTGCCCGAGCTGGTGCGCGGCAAGTCGGCCTCGGTGATCGGCAACGCGATGAGCCTGATGGCCCTGCTCAAGGCGCTGCCGCTGGGCTACAACAAGGACCTGCAGGAGGACAAGACCGCCTGGTTCGCCGCGCTCGACAACTGCATGAGCTCGCTGGCGATCCTCACCGAGCTGGTGCGCACCATGGCGCCGGTGCCCGAGAGGATGCGCGCGGCCACGCTGGGCGGCCACATCATCGCCACCGAGTACGCCAACTACCTGGTGCGCAAGGGTATGCCGTTCCGCGAGGCGCATCGCGTGGTGGGCGAGCTGGTGAAGACCGCCGACACGCTCGGCGTGGACGTGGCCGAGCTGCCGCACGAGCGCTTCGCGCAGGCCAGCGCGCTGTTCGGCGAGGACGTGGCGCGCATCACGGTGGAGGACATGGTGGCGCGCAAGAACTCGCTGGGCTCGTGCGGCGACCAGGCACTCGACGAGCTGCTCGCGCGGCTGCGCTCGATGCTGGCCGCGCACCAGTCCGGCCGCTGACGGGACGACCATGCTCATGTCCGAGCCCATGCGTTCCTTCCATCCGGCCCCGCGCGCGGCGGCGGGCATCTCGTACTGCTCGTTCGGCGAACTGCTGCAGGGCGTGCTGCTCGAGGACGAGAGCGACTTCCTCGTCACCCTGCCGATCCGCAAGTATTCGGTCAGCACCTTCGTGCCCGATCACGGCAGCAGCGAGATCGTCACGCAGCCCAGCGGCAAGACCAAGGCGGCCGCGCTCGCGCGGGTGATCCTCGCGCGTCACGGCAGAACGGTCGGCGGCACCTTCCATATCGACTGCGATATCCCGGTCGGCAAGGGCCTGAGCAGTTCCTCGGCCGACCTGCTGGCCACCGCGCGCGCGATCGAGGTCTACCTGGGCCGCGAGCTGCCGCTGGAGCAGCTGTGCCGCGACATGAGCGGCATCGAGCCGACCGACGGCGTGATGTTCGCGGAATCGGTGGTCTACCTGCAGCGCAAGGGCATGTTGCGCGCGCGGCTGGGCCGGCTGCCGAACCTGCAGATCGTCTCGCTCGACGAGGGCGGCACGCTGGACACGCTCGAATACCATCGCGGCGGCGAAGCCAATCGCCACAACCGCGAGCATCGCGCCGAGTTCAACGAGCTGCTGGAGCGGATCGTGGCGGCCTTCGCGGCGCGCGACCTGGCGGAGATCGGGCGGGTCTCGACGCGCAGCGCCCAGATCAACCAGAAGGTCAACCCGAAGCGGCACCTGGCGGCGGTGCAGGAGGTCAGCGCCGCGACCGGCGGGCTCGGGCTGGTGACGGCGCATAGCGGCACCTGCATCGGGATCCTCTACGAGGCGGGGCGCGCCGACCATGCGGTGAACCTGGCGCGGGCGGTCGACGCGCTGTCCGCCCACGGAAGCGTGAGGGTCTATGACACGATCTGCTGAACGCCTGCCCGGCCGCGCGCCGGGCGCCTCGCGCACGCGGCGGCTCGCCGTCGCCGCCGCGCCGGCCAGCCGGGGAGGGTGCCATGCGCGTGCCTGACACCGTCGCCGAACTGCCGAGCCCGGTCGATCGGGCCGGGCGGCTCAGCACCCGCAACGCGCGGATCTACCTCGCCTACCGGGTGCTGACGCTGGCCATCGTGGATCGCGCGATCTTCGTGATCTTCCTGTTGCACAAGGGCTTCGACGCCTACCAGATCGGCATCCTGCAGGGCGTGTTCTTCGTCGCCAACATCCTGTTCGAGGTGCCGGCCGGCATGTTCGGCGATGCCTTCGGCCGCAAGCGTTCGGTGCTGCTGGGGCTGGCCGCCTACTGCCTGTATGCGCTCGGGGTGATGGTCAGCGATGGCTTCGTGGCCTTCCTGTGCCTCTATGCGCTGCTCGGTACCGCGCTCGCGCTGGTCTACGGCTCGGACACGGCCTTGCTCTACGACAGCCTGGTGGCCGACCGGCGGGTGGCCGACTTCAACGGCATCCAGTTGCGTGCCAACGCGCTGGGCCTGATCTCGGGGGCGCTGGCGGTGCTGGCCGGCGGGCTGCTGCAGGAGCTGTCGTGGAACGCCGTGTATGCCGCCTACTTCGTGGTCTATGCGCTGGCGCTGGCGGCCTGGAGCTTCGCCGCCGAGCCGCCGCGGCTGGCCGCCGAGGGCCAGGCGGCGGGGCACGAGCCGCCGGGCAAGGAGGTGATGCGCGGCGAGGTGATGCGCGAACTGTTCGCGTTCCTGCGCGGCCACTGGCGCGGCGTGGCGCTGCCGATCCTCGGCTTCACGGCCTTCGCGGCCTGCACCTCGCCGTTCTTCACCTTCAGCCAGGCGCTGTTCAAGGGCAACGGCTTCAGCATCGAGACCATCACCTGGTTCTTCTTCGCCGCGCAGATGCTGATCGGCGTGGTCTACCTGGTGATGCAGCGGACCATGTCCTTCCTGCGTTTCTACCCGGTGGTGATCGCCAGCACGCTGCTCACCACCGCGGTGCTGGCCTCGATGTGGTTCAACGTGGTGGCGGTCGATTTCGCCGGCTTCTTCCTGGTGATGATCATCAACCCGATCGTCACCGTGGTGGCCAACGAGTACTTCAACAAACGGCTGCCGAGCCGGATCCGCGCCTCGTTCCTGTCGCTGATCGGGCTCTGCATGTCGGTCACCATCGCGGTGATGTA
Organism: Burkholderia sp. Ax-1720; assembly: GCF_011753035.1. Taxonomy (NCBI): domain Bacteria; kingdom Pseudomonadati; phylum Pseudomonadota; class Betaproteobacteria; order Burkholderiales; family Burkholderiaceae; genus Burkholderia; species Burkholderia sp. Ax-1720. Next base: position 48,425 of record NZ_VWWK01000040.1, read on the forward strand.
CTTCCTGTACAGCTATCTCGCGAAATCGCTGGCGATCCATCAGGTGATGGCGTCGTCCTCGCTGATCGCCGCCTGCGCGTTCGGCATCTTCATCGTCGCGCGCTGCGTCGACACCGGGGAGGAAGCATGAAGCTGCGTCGTCTGCTGTACCGCGAGACGCCGTTCGAGGCGCTCGCGCCCGCCGAGCTGCAGCATCTCGGCAGCGCCTTCGGCGAGATGGTCGCCGCCCATCCGCTGATCTACTACTGGGTGCATCGCGTCGATGCCCGGCGCTGGCTGATCACCGACTTCTTCCACGCCTCGATGCTGCGCTACCGGGGCCTGGAATTCGTGCTGATCGAGGACGGCACGGTGTCCTACTACCGGCTGCCGGGCGCCAAGGTGGGCGGCACCGGCCAGGTGCCGGAAGGGATCTACCACGTGGCCATCACCTCGGGCACGGGCGCCGCGTTCCGGCTCTCGATCCGCAAGAACCGCACCGGCCGGCTGGAGCTGCTGGAGATCGCGCCGGCGGCCGCCGGCAGCACGCCCGGCGCGCACCAGGAGCTGCCGCGCCACGTGCTCGAGCCCAGCAAGTTCGCCGACGAGTTGAAGGCCGCGATCGCCAGCGGCGTGGAGTGGTGCTACCGGCGCCATCGCAGCGCCGACGCGGCCGCGCGCGCCGCGCTGGCCGACGAATGGCGCGCGGCGCGCTGGCCAAAGGCGGTGCGCGGCAGCGGCACCGATTCGGATACCTATCTGTGGATGCTCGAACAATCGATCGCATGAACGACACCATGACCCAGATCCTCGACCATGCCGGCGGCTTCGACGCCCGGCTCTACGACAGCGTTTCCGCCTCGCTCGACCACCCGGACCTGATCGCGCTGCGGCCCGGCCTGGTGGCCGCCGCGTTCCGGCTCATGAAGCTGGTGCCGGCCAAGTACATCATCGAGAAGGCGCTGGCCACCGGCCAGCTCGATCCCGGCATGCCGGTGCTCGAAACCTCCAGCGGCACCTTCGCGATGGGGATCGGCATCGTCTGCGCGGAGAAGCGCATCCCGTTCCATATCGTCAGCGACGCGGCGATCGACGCGCGCTTGCAGGCGCGTCTCGCGCAGCTCGGCGGGCGCGTGCAGATCGTCGGCGCCGACGCTTCCGGCTCGAACGTTCAGGTGCTGCGGCTCGAGGCGCTGCAGGAGCAGTTGCGCGACAACCCCGGCGGCTTCTGGCCGCGCCAGTACGACAACCCCGACAACCAGCAGGCCTATCGCGCCTTCGCGCGGCAACTGATCGCCGCCTTCGGCCGCGACCTGGTGGTGGTCGGCACGGTCGGCTCGGGCGCCTCCACCTGCGGCACCATCAAGGCGCTGCGCGAGACCGATCCCTCGATCCGGCTGGTCGGCGTCGACACCTTCGGCAGCGTGCTGTTCGGCCTGCCGGTGGGCAAGCGCGCGCTGCGCGGGCTGGGCAACTCGATCCATCCCGGCAATGTCGACCACGCTTGCTTCGACGAGGTGCACTGGGTGTCGCCGGCCGAGGTCTATGCCAGCACGCGGCGCCTGCATGCCGAGCACGGCCTGTACTGCGGGCCGACCTCGGGCGCGGCCTTCATGGTGGCGGAATGGGTGCGCGCGCAACGGCAGGACGGCAAGACCGTGGTGTTCATCGCGCCGGACGAAGGCCATCGCTACATCGATTCGGTCTACGACGACGCCTGGCTGCGCGAGCAGGGCGTGGCCGACACCGTGCTGGCCACCGAGCCGTCGCGCGCCGGCAGCCCGGCCACGGCCGGCGGCGCCTGGGCCCGCTTCGAGTGGGAGCGGCGCAGCTTCGCCGAGGCCTACAAGGACGTGGTGTCGCGCTTCCTCGGCGAGGAAAAGACGATGCGTTTCGTCGACTACTCGAAGCCGGGCCTGCTGCAACGCCTTTTCGGCAGCAAGTAAG
>NZ_VWWK01000414.1:0-1521 GCF_011753035.1 Burkholderia sp. Ax-1720
CACGGCAGCTTCGTCGCGCTGCCGCTGGCCGAGCACAACCGGCGCGTGCTGGTGGCCTCGCCCGACTATCTCGCGCGACATGGCCGGCCCGCCTCGCTCGACGAGCTGGGCGCGCATCGCTGCCTGCCGTTCGTGCGCGGCGGGCGCGTCTACGCGCGCCTGACGCGGCGCCGCGCGCTGTGCCTGGTGGCGGTGAGCCTGCTGATCGCAGGCTCGCTGCTGTTCGACCTCGGCTCGGGCCCCTCGGGCCTGCCGCTGGCCACGCTGCTGCGCACCGTGTTCGCGCCCGCGCAGGCCGATCCGGCCAACCTCGTGATCGTCTGGCAGATCCGCCTGCCCTACGCGGTGATGGCGCTGGTGGTGGGCGCCGCGCTCGGCCTGTCGGGCGCGGAGATGCAGACCATCCTCAACAATCCGCTGGCCAGCCCCTACACGCTCGGCGTGTCGGCGGCCGCCGCCTTCGGCGCCTCGCTGGCGATCGTGCTCGACTTGACGCTGCCGCATGTCCCGCAGACCTGGCTGATCTCGGCCAACGCCTTCGTGTTCGCCTTCGGCTCGGCGATGATGCTGGACCTGGTGGCGCGCTGGCGCGGCATGAGCACGGCCGGCGTGGTGCTGATGGGCATCGCGCTGGTGTTCTCGTTCCATGCGCTGGTCGAGCTGATGCAGTTCATCGCCTCGGCCGATGCGCTGCAGGGCCTGGTGTTCTGGACGCTGGGCTCGCTGGCGCGCGCCGACTGGCAGAAGATCGGCGTGCTCGCGGCGGCGCTGGCCGTGGCGCTGCCGCTGTCGATGCGCAATGCCTGGGCGCTCACCGCGCTGCGGCTGGGCGAGGAGCGCGCGGCCAGCTTCGGCATCGACGTGCGGCGCCTGCGGCTCGGCACCCTGCTGCGGGTGGCGGTGCTGTCGGCGCTGGCGGTGTCCTTCGTCGGCACCATCGGCTTCGTCGGCCTGATCGCGCCGCATATCGCGCGCACCGTGTTCGGCGAGGACCATCGCTTCTACCTGCCCGGCAGCCTGCTGTGCGGGGCACTGATGCTGTCGCTGGCCTCGATCGCCTCCAAGCTGATCGTGCCGGGCGTGCTGATCCCCGTGGGCATCGTCACGGCGCTGGTGGGGATTCCGCTGTTCCTGGCGATCGTGGTGCGTTCGCAGGGAGCCGCGCAATGAAGGGGCTCGCGATCCACGGCGTGTCGGTGCGCTACGGCCGCCGCGAGGTGCTGCGCGAGCTGTCGGCGGGGCCCTTGCCGCGCGGCATGATCACCGCGCTGCTGGGGCCCAACGGCAGCGGCAAGTCCACCTTGCTGCGGGTGCTGGCCGGCCTCACCACCGCCAGCGCCGGGCGGCTCACGCTGGACGGCGAGACGCTCGCGCTGTCGGCGCGCAGCGCGCGCTCGCACAGCGTGGTCTACCTGCCCCAGGCGCTGCCGGCCGGGGTGCGCCTGCAGGTGCTCGAATCGGTGCTGGTGGCGCGCCGCGCCACGCGCGACGCGGCCTTGCGCGGCCAGCCGCCGGCCGGCG
>NZ_VWWK01000415.1:0-1446 GCF_011753035.1 Burkholderia sp. Ax-1720
GAAGCGCTCGGCGCTCAGCTCGGGACGGTTCAGGTAGCCGCGCGCGACCCCCGCGCCGCCGATGCAGATCTCGCCCGTCACGCCGGGCGGCACCAGCCGGTCGTGCGCGTCGAGCAGGTACAGGCGGCCTTGCGCGGCCAGCCGCCGGCCGGCGACCTGGCGCTCGCGCACGCGGTGCTGGCGCGGCTCGGGATCGGCGCGCTGGCGGCGCGTTCGCTCGACGAGCTGTCGGGCGGCCAGCGGCAGTTGGTCGGCATCGCGCAGGCGCTGGTGCGCGATCCGCAGGTGCTGCTGCTCGACGAGCCGCTGTCGGCGCTCGACCTCAACCACCAGTTCCATGTGATGCAGGTGCTGCGCGAGGTCACGCGCGAACGCGGCATCGCCACCGTGGTGGTGCTGCACGACATCAACGCGGCGATGCGCGCCTGCGATCGCGCCATGCTGCTGCATCGCGGGCGCATCGAGCGCTTCGGCGAACCGGCCGAGGTGGTGACCTCGGAAAGCCTGGCCGAGGTGTTCGGCGTGAGGGCGCGGATCGAGCCCTGCTCGCAGGGGCATCGGCAGGTGATGATCGACGGGCTGGCGCTGGGCGCCTGAGGCGCGTCCAAAGCCGTGATGAAAAGCAACGGCCGGCTCCGCATCGCGCGGCGCCGGCCGTTTTTTCATGCCGATCGTTTCAGTCGTAGAAGCGCGGCGTGTAGATCCACTCGCGTTCGGCGCTGGCGAAGCGCCGCGTCTTCGAGGAGCCGACGATCACCATGGTGCGCATGTCGACGTCGGCCGCGCGCAGCTCGCCCAGCGTGAGGCTGCGCAGGCTCGCGCCGGGCCGGCCGACGTCGCGGCCGAGCACCACCACCGTGTCGGCGGCGCGGATCTCGCGCAGGATCTCCAGCGCGCGATCGAGCTGCCAGGGCCGTGCCTTCGAGATCGGGTTGTAGAAGGCCATCACCAGGTCGGCGCGCGCGGCCAGCGCGAGCCGTTCCTCGATCACGCCCCAGGGCTTGAGGTTGTCCGACAGCGAGATCACGCAGAAGTCGTGGCCGAGCGGCGCGCCGGCCTCGGCCGCGGTGGCGAACGCGGCGGACACGCCGGGCACCACCTCCAGCGCGACCTCGTCCCAAGCCGGCTCGCCGGCGCCGTCGAGCGCTTCCAGCACGGCCGCCGCCATCGCGAACACGCCCGGGTCGCCCGAGGACACCATCGCCACGCGGCGCCCCTGCGCGGCCAGTTCGAAGGCATGACGCGCGCGCTGCAGTTCCTCGCGATTGTCGGTTTCGTGCACGCGCTGGTCGGCGCGGAACGGGCCGGCCATGCGCACGTAGGTGGCGTAGCCGAGGATGTCGGTGGCCTCGGCCAGCGCGAGGCGCGCGGCCGGCGCCAGCAGGTCGGCGCGGCCGGGGCCGAGGCCGAGCACGCTCAGCGAGCCGCGCGCCTGGCCAAGCCGGT
>NZ_VWWK01000416.1:0-1437 GCF_011753035.1 Burkholderia sp. Ax-1720
CATGAATCATCCCAAGCACATCGATCCGCGTCTCGATCCGACGCGCGTGATCCGCGCGCCGCGCGGCAGCGAGAAAACCTGCAAGACCTGGCTCGCCGAGGCGGCGTACCGGATGATCCAGAACAATCTCGATCCCGAGGTGGCCGAGCATCCGCATGCGCTGGTGGTCTATGGCGGCATCGGCCGCGCCGCGCGCAACTGGGACTGCTTCGACCAGATCCTCGCCTCGCTGAAGGATCTGGAGGACAACGAAACGCTGCTGATCCAGTCGGGCAAGCCGGTGGGCGTGTTCCGCACCCACGCCGACGCGCCGCGCGTGCTGCTGGCGAATTCGAACCTGGTGCCGCACTGGGCCAACTGGGATCACTTCAACGAGCTCGACCGCAAGGGCCTCATGATGTACGGCCAGATGACGGCCGGCAGCTGGATCTACATCGGCAGCCAGGGCATCGTACAGGGCACCTACGAGACCTTCTTCTCGGTGGCCAACCAGCATTTCAACGGTGATCCGTCGGGCCGCTGGATCCTGACGGGCGGCCTGGGCGGGATGGGCGGCGCGCAGCCGCTGGCCGCCACCATGGCCGGCTTCTCGATGATCGCCGTGGAATGCGACGAGTCGCGCATCGATTTCCGCCTGAAGACGCGCTACGTCGACAAGAAGGCCAAGACGCTCGACGAGGCGCTGGCGATGCTGGAAGAGGCCAAGGCGAACGGCAAGCCGGTCTCGATCGGGCTGCTCGGCAACGCGGCCGACCTGTTCGCCGAGATCGTCGCGCGCGGCATCACGCCGGACTGCGTGACCGACCAGACCAGCGCGCACGACCCGGTGAACGGCTACCTGCCGCAAGGCTGGAGCGTCGAACAATGGCACGAGGCGCGCAAGGTCGATCCGCAGAGCATCGTGAAGCCGGCCAAGCAGTCGATGGCCAGGCAGGTGCAGGCGATGCTGACGCTGCAGGAACGCGGCGCGGCCACGCTCGACTACGGCAACAACATCCGCCAGATGGCGCTGGAGATGGGCGTGCAGAACGCCTTCGATTTCCCGGGCTTCGTGCCGGCTTATATCCGCCCGCTGTTCTGCGAGGGCAAGGGGCCGTTCCGCTGGGTGGCGCTGTCGGGCGATCCCGAGGATATCTACAAGACCGATGCGAAGGTGAAGGAGCTGATCCCCGACGATCCGCACCTGCACAACTGGCTCGACATGGCGCGCGAGCGGATCGCCTTCCAGGGGCTGCCGGCGCGGATCTGCTGGGTGGGCGTGAAGGATCGCTATCGCCTGGGCCAGGCCTTCAACGAGATGGTCCGCAAGGGCGAGCTGAAGGCGCCGATCGTGATCGGGCGCGACCACCTCGACACGGGCTCGGTGGCGAGCCCGAACCGCGAGACGGAAGCGATGAAGGACGGCTCGGACGCGGTCAGCGACTGGCCGCTGCTCAA
>NZ_VWWK01000417.1:0-1433 GCF_011753035.1 Burkholderia sp. Ax-1720
GCCCGACGCGCGGCGGCTCGCGACACAATACGCGGCGCTGCCCGAGGACAAGCGCGCGCTGTTCCGGGCCCGCGCCCGCGCGCAGGGCATCGACACCTCGGCGCTGCCGGCCGTGCCGCTCGCGCCGCGCCCGACGCGCTTCCCGCTGCTGCCGGCCCAGGAACGGTTGTGGTTCCTGTGGTGCCTCGATCCGGCCCACGCCGGTTATCACCTGACCCAGACCTTGCGGCTGAGCGGCCCGCTGGAGCTCGCGGCGCTGCATCGCGCATTGCGCGCGCTGGTCGAGCGCCACGAGGCGCTGCGGCTGCGCTTCGAGGCCGGCGACGGCGTGCCGATGCAATACCCGGTCGAACTCGCGCCGGCCGGCCAGCAGGCGCCCGGGCGCGACTACGGCTTCGCCGCGCATGCGGTGGGCGGCGATCCCGAGGCGCTCGCCGCCGCCTTGCACGCCTTCGCCTGCGCGCCCTTCGACCTGACGGGCGGCGCGCCGATCCGCGTCGGCCTGTTCGAGATCGGCCCCGACGAATGCGTGCTGCAGTTCGTGGTCCATCACATCGTCGCCGATGCCTGGTCGATGGACCTGCTGTTCCGCGACCTGCTGGCCTTCTATCGCGGCGAGACGCCGGCGCCGCTGCCGGTGCAGTTCGCCGACCTGGCGATGTGGCGGCGCGAATGGCTGGCCGCCGACGAGCTCGACGCGCAGATCGCGCATTGGCGGGGCGTGCTCGACGGCGCGCCGGGGGCGATCACGCTGCCGCGCGATCTGCCGCCGCGCCAGCAGCGCTCGCACGAGGGCGGCACGGTGCGCCGCGTGCTGGAGGCGCCGCTGGCCGAGCGGCTGCGCGCGATCGCGCGCGAGCAGCGCAGCACGCCGTTTACGCTGCTGCTGGCGGCCTGGGGCGTGGTGCTGGGCCGTTACGCGGCGCAGCGCACGGTGGTGGTGGGCGTGCCCTCGGCCGGGCGCGAGCGCCGCGAGACCGAGGCGCTGGTCGGCTTCTTCGTCAACACGCTGATCGTGCGCACCGACCTGGACGGCGCTCGGCCCTTCGTCGAGCTGCTGCGCGCCACGCATGAGCGCGTGCTCGATGCGCAGGCCCATCGCGACGTGCCGTTCGCGCGGCTGGTGGATGCGCTGGCGGTCGAGCGCGATCTCGATAGCTCGCCGCTGTTCCAGGTGATGTTCGACCTGGCCGTCGCGCGGGCCGGTGGGACCGCCGCGCTGCCGGCCGGCCTGCGCGCCGAGCCGGTGGCCAATGCCGCGCCGACCGCGCGTTTCGATCTCGCCTTGAACGGCCAGGACCGCGGCGCGGGCGGCAGCTTCGAGCTGGCGCTGACCTACGCGAGCGACCGCTTCGTCGAGGCCACGGTGGCGCGCCTGCTCGACGACTACGCGGCGCTGCTGGCGCAGATCGCCGCCGAGCCGTCGCGCCGCG
>NZ_VWWK01000418.1:0-1418 GCF_011753035.1 Burkholderia sp. Ax-1720
CCGCCTCGGCGGTGCCGCGCAGGCGCTCCAGGCCGCCGGCCTTGGCCTGCTGTTCGGCGGTGAGCTGGTTGGCGAACTGCAGCGCCTCGTCGCCGCGCCCCTGGGCGGCCAGCGCGCCCACCAGGCCGCGGATCGCGTCGGGGTTGTCGGCCTGGCGGCGCAGCGCCATCCGGTAGGCCTGCTCGGCGCCGCGCGGATCGCGGTTGGCCAGCAGCAGCTCGCCGAGCATCAGCTGGGCGGCCGGCTCGGACGGATCGGTCGCGATCGCGTGCTCGAACAGCGACTTGGCCTTCGCCACGTCGCCGCGATTCTGCGCGACCAGCGCGTCGCCCGTGTCGCTCCAGTAGCCGGCGCTCTTCAGCGCGTCGCGCCAGCGCGACGGGTCGCCGCCGCGCGAGGCGCGCTCGAGATCGTTGCGGGCCTCGCGGAAATGTTCCTGCTTCAGCTCGACGATGCCGAGGCCGCCCAGCGCGTCGGCGTCGTTCGGCGCGCCGGCGAGCACGGCGTTGAAGCGTGCGCGCGCGGTGGCGAGGTCGTTGCGGTCGAGCGCCGCGAAGCCGTCGCCGATGGCGCGCCCGCGCGCGCTGTCGGCCACCTGTTGCGCGCTGCGCGCGTCGCTGGCCTTCTCCTGCAGCACCATCGCGTCGTAGCGCGCCTTCACCGCCGGGTCGTTCGGCGCGAGCTTGAAGTAGGCGTCGAACATCGGCTGGTCGGAAGGCCGCGCGGCCAGCCACAGCAGCGCCTGCCGCCAGCTCTCGCGGGCCTGCCGGCCGAACTTCGCGTCGCCTGCCAACTGCTGCAGGCGCGCGATGCCGTCGCGGCGCGTGACATCGCGATAGGTCAGGTGCTGCGCATAGGCCAGCGCGTAGCGCGGATCGTCGGGGTTGTCGCGCGCGAGCGTCTCCAGGCCCTTGCGTGCCTCGTCCCAGCCGTTCGGCGTGGCGGCGAGCGCCTGGTAATACTCCAGGCGCAGCCCGGGCGTGGCGGGCGCGCCGTCCATCGCCTTCTGGTACTGCTCGACCGCCGAGGCGCTGCGGCCCGACTGGGCCAGGCGCCGCGCGTCGTTGACGGTCTGGTCGCGCGGCGAGGACTGGCCGAGGCGCCGGCCCAGCTCGTCGATGCCGGGATAGTTCGGCGCGACCTGGCGCAGCCGGTCCAGGTAGGACTCGGATTGACCGCCGTCCTTGCGGTCGGCCATCACGAAGCCCATGCCGAGCAGCGCGTCGGGTTGCTTCGCGTCGATCCCGAGCACCTTCTTCCAGGCCTGCTCGGCCAGGTCGCTGCGGCCGTGCGCCTGCCAGTACTTGCCCTGGTCGATCAGCGCCTGCAGCGCGTCGGAGCCGGCGGCCAGCGCATGCGGCGCCTGGCCGAGCGCGAGCGCGCCGGCCAGCGCCAGGGCGGCGGCGAGCGAGGCCCGG
>NZ_VWWK01000419.1:0-1348 GCF_011753035.1 Burkholderia sp. Ax-1720
CGCCGCGCTGCAGCGCGGGCTGCGCGACGCGCTGCATGCGCTGGTCGGCCTGCGCCTGTCGCTCAATCCCGCGCTGATGCAGGCGCTGCCGCCCGCCGCCGCGCCCGGCGCCCCGCGCGCCTGATCCCGACGACACCATGCCCATTTCCTCGCGACCATGATCGGCGAATTCGACATCTTCGGCGTGTTCGTGCCGGCACCGCTGGTGCTGATGCTGATCGCCTACCTGATCAATATCGCGGTGCGCGCGCTGCTCACGCGCACCGGCATCTACCGCTTCGTCTGGCATCGCTCGATCTTCGACCTCGGCATCTACGTGTTCGTGCTGGCCGGCGTCGTGATCGCCTCCCATCATTTCGTGGCTACCTGACAACACCAAGAACCCAATAACGTGAACGCGAAAAGAACCTGGTTTTCGGCGGGGCAGATCCTGCTGACCCTGATCGTGGTGGTCGTCGCCGGCCTCGTGCTATGGCGCATCATCAACTACTACATGTTCTCGCCCTGGACCCGCGACGGCCACGTGCGCGCAGACGTGATCCAGGTCGCGCCCGACGTGTCGGGGCTGATCACCGAGGTGCGGGTGGTCGACAACCAGGCCGTCTCGCAGGGCCAGGTGCTGTTCGTGATCGACCGGGCGCGCTACACGCTCGCGCTGCGCCTGGCCCAGGCCACGCTCGAGCAGCGCGCGGCGACGCTGGCCCAGGCGCGGCGCGAATACGCGCGCAATCTCAAGCTCGGCAACCTGGTGGCCAGCGAGCAGCTCGAGGAAAGCCGCACCCGCGTCGACCAGGGCGAGGCCGCGCTGGCCGACGCGCAGGTCAATGTCGATACCGCGAAGCTGAACCTGCAGCGCACCACCATCGTCAGCCCGGTGGACGGCTACCTGAACGACCGCGCGCCGCGCGTGGGCGAATACGTGCCGGCCGGCCGCGCCGTGCTGTCGGTGGTCGACCAGCATTCGTTCCGTATCGACGGCTATTTCGAGGAAACCAAGCTGCACGGCATCCATATCGGCCAGCCGGTGGACATCAGCGTGATGGGCGAGCCGCGGCCGCTGCGCGGCCATGTGCAGAGCATCGTGGCGGCCATCGAGGATCGCGACCGCACCCAGAGCGCGAACCTGCTGCCCAACGTCAACCCGGCCTTCAGCTGGGTGCGGCTGGCGCAGCGGATTCCGGTGCGCGTCGCGCTCGACGAGGTGCCCGACGATTTCCGCATGATCGCGGGCCGCACCGCCACGGTGGCGATGCGCGCGCCCGATGCGCGCGACCAGCGCAAGGCGCAAGGCGCGGCGCAGCCGGCCAGCGGCGCCGCGCCGACTTCGACCCCGGCCTCGACCCCGGCT
>NZ_VWWK01000420.1:0-1388 GCF_011753035.1 Burkholderia sp. Ax-1720
AAGCGGGCTTGCGCGCCGCGCTGCCGTCCGCGCTGGCGCTCAAGACGGTCGGCAACCTGCTGCGCCGCCAGGGCGGGCTGGCGCAGGCGCTGGCCGGCGCACGCGATGCGCTCGACGAACGCGAGCGCGCGCTCGATCGGCTGCACCGGCAACGCGAGGCGATCGTGGTCGAGGCCGTGCCCGATGCGCTGCGCCTCGCGCTGGCCGAAGCCCAGGCCCATCGCCACGGCGACGCGAAGGAGCGCACGCAGGAGCAGGCGCGAGGCGAGGCCGCCCATGCACTCGAGGAGGCGCTCGACCGGCTCGGCCGCTGGCGCATGCCGGTCGAGCGGTTGCGAACGCTGGACCTGCCTTCGGCGCAGCGCCTGAACGCCTGCCAGAAGGCCGACAGCGAGGCGGTGAGCGCCGCCGCCATGGCGCGCGGCGTGCTGGGCGAGGCGCGCGAGCGCTTCGAGAAGATCCGCTTGCAGGAGCAGCATTTCGCGCAGGGCAATCACGTCGTCACCAGCAGCGAGGTGCGGGCCGCGCGCGCGCAGCGCGACCAGGCCTGGGGCGAGGTCAAGCGCGGCGCGCTGGCCTTGCCCGACGGGGCGGCGGCGGTCGACGACGCGATCCGGCATGCCGACGTGCTGGTCGATTCGCAGCTCGATACCGTGCAGGCCGCGGCCGAACTGCAATCGCTGCGCCAGCAGCGCGAAGCGGCGCAGGCCGAATTGGCGCGCCGCGAAGCGGACCTGGCCGAGGCGACGCGCTCGCTCGACGCGACGCGCCAGGCCTGGGCCGATCTCGCGGCCGGCGCGGGCCTGCCCGGCATCGCGCTCGACGATATCGGCGCCTGGCTCGCGCAACGCGATGCCGCGCTCGCCGCGCAGCAGAAGCTCGACGCGCTGGCACGCGAGCTGGAAGCCGCGCGTGCGGAGCGCAGCCACGCGCAGCAGGCGCTGGTCACGGCGCTGCTGTCGGTGGCGCCGGGCACCGAGGCCGACTCGCTGGGCAAGTGGATCATGTCGGCCGAGGCCTTCGTGCAGGCCGCCGAGCGTGCCGCCGAACAGCGGCGCGGCCACGACGAGCGGGTGGCCGAGGCCGGACACCAGCGCGAGGCGGCTGCGGCGCAGGCCGAGCGCGCGCAGCGCGAGCATGAGGACTGGTTGCGCGAATGGCGCACCGCGCTGGCCGACGCGCGGCTGGCCGAGGTGGCGAGTACCGACGCGGCGGCGCAAGGCGCCGTTGATCTCGCCAACCAGGTGGTGGCCGAGCTCGCGGCGGCCGAGGAGCCGGCGCGGCGCATCGAGGCGATGCGCGCCGAGCTGGCCGCGCGCGACGCGGATGCGCGCCGGCTGGCCGATGCGCTCGAGGACCCCGCCGTGCGCGAGGCCGGCGAGGGCGCC
>NZ_VWWK01000421.1:0-1374 GCF_011753035.1 Burkholderia sp. Ax-1720
CCCGGGCGCAGGGCTGAACGCCGGCGCCTGCCCGGCAGCGCCGCGCCCTCAGCGCCGCGGGCGCAGGAAGGGCAGGCGCGCGGCCAGCGGCCCGTAGAGCTTGGCGACCAGGTAGAGCAGGCCGATCGCGACCGCGTCGGCGGTCAGCCCGAGCGGCACGTCGAGATAACCGTCGGTCTGCCAGTACAGCACCGAATCCACCGACAGCGAGATCCCCGTGCCGGCCACGAAGCAGAGCAGGCCCTGGCGGCCGATCGTGCCGATCCAGGGCATCGCCCGCGCCACCTTGTGCATCCAGCCCAGGTGGACCAGCTTGGCGGCCAGCCAGGCGATCGCCAGGAAATTGAGCAGGCGCACCGCGCCGAGGTTCTGCTTGATGGCCGGATCGGTCGGGAACGGCTCGATGCGCAGCCGGTAATAGGCGCCCGCGGCCACCACGGCCACCGCCAGCGCCGTCACCAGCACCCCGCGCGGCTGCCGCGAGAGCGCCGCGTAGACCGGCTGGCAGCGGCACAGCGCGCCGAGCACGAACAGGAACTGCCAGGCGAAGGGATTGAAGTCCCAGGGCATGCCGTCGACGCCCGGCAGGTAGCCGGCGATGCGCCGCGCCGAAAGCCAGCCCAGCAGGCTGATCGCCAGCAGCAGCCAGGGCTTGCCGCGCGCCAGCGGCAGCGCCAGCGGCACCAGCGCCGCGAAGATCGCGTACATCGGCAGCACCGAGGCGAGGTAGGGCTGGCGGCGGAACAGCAGGATGTCGCGCAGCGCCGCGAGCGGCTTGTGCAGCAGCCCTTCCAGGTCGTTGGTCGGCATGTTCGGGCCGTCGATCGCGAGCGCGTTGAGCGCCGCCGTGATCAGCAGCATCAGCCCGGCGGTGATCAGGAAGGCGCGGTAGATCTCGAAGGCGCGGCGGATGAAGCGCTGGCGCGCGACCGCCTCGGTCTGGCGCTCGGCCAGCGAGTTGTAGGCGATCGCGGTGGCGAAGCCGCCCAGGAACACGAACACCTCGGCCGCGTCGCACAGCGCGTAGGCGTGCAGCGTCACGCGCGACAGGATGCTGCCGCCGATATGGTCGACCACGATCACCAGCAGCACCAGCCCGCGAAAGAAATCGAGCTCGGCGAAACGGCCGGCGCGCGGCGCCGGCGCATGGGCGGGCGCGTTCATGCGCGAGGGCGCCGGCGGGCGCGGAAACGGGCAGCGGAAGAGGGCGCGCGGACGATGGCGGCGCGCGACGGAAAACTCGGCATGAAGCGGACGGCGGGGAGCGGAAACGGACGTGATTGTGCCATCGTTGCGGGGGCATCGACGGTTCGCGCGGCCCGGCTCGATCCGCACCAGCCTGGCGCATCGCCGGCGCGCCGCGCTGCGACTCGC
>NZ_VWWK01000422.1:0-1370 GCF_011753035.1 Burkholderia sp. Ax-1720
ACAAGCCGGCCGGCGACGCGCTGGCGCAAATCCGCGCCACGCCCACCGTGCCCGCCGTGCCTGCCGCTCCCGCGGCGGCCCCGGCCCCCGCGGCCTGAGCCGCCCGGCGAACCCGAACCATCGAGCAACCGACCACCTGACGCCCCTGACCGTGAAGACCTTCGTATTCATCGAAAGCAATACCACCGGCACCGGCCGGCTGTGCCTGCGCCAGGCGCTGCTGCGCGGCTACCACGTGGTGTTCGTGACCGGCCGCCCCCAGCTCTATCCGTTCCTGCGCGAACTGCTGATCGAGCCGCTGGTGGTCGATACCGCCGACGTGGCGCGCATCGTCGACGCGCTCGGCGCGTTCCCGCAGATCGCCGGCGTGTTCTCGACCTCCGAGTATTTCATCGAGACCGCCGCCACGGTGGCCGCGCACTTCGGCTTGGCCGGCGCGAGCCCCGAGGCGATCCGCACCTGCCGCGACAAGGCACGCCTGGCCGCCTGCCTGCAGCGGGCCGGCGTGGGCGCGGCCCACACCGAGGTGGTGCCGGACCTGAGCGCCTTGCGCGACCTGGCGCTCGGCCTGTCCTATCCGCGCGTGCTGAAGCCCTCGTTCGGCTCGGGCAGCGTCGGCGTGCGGCTGGTGCGAAACGAGGCCGAGCTGCTCGAGCACGGCGCTCAGATCCTCGCGGCGCGCAGCAACGAGCGCGGGCTGGCGGTGGTGCCGCAACTGCTGGTGCAGGCCTTCGTCGAGGGCGCGGAGTTCTCGGTGGAGGTGGTGGGGCTGGGCGCGGGGCGCGGTTATCGCGTGCTTGGCGTGACCGGCAAGCATCTCGGTGAACTGCCGTTCTTCGTGGAGAGCGGCCACGATTTCCCGGCGCCGATCCCGGCCGCCCAGCGCGACGCGCTGGTGGCCGAGACGCTGCGCGCGCTGGACGCCACCGGCCATCGCTTCGGCCCGGCCCATGTCGAATGCCGGATCGCCGAGGGCCGCGTGGTGATCATCGAGATCAACCCGCGCCTGGCGGGCGGCATGATCCCGCAGGCGATCGAGGCGGCCACCGGCATCGACGTGCTCGGCGCGATGGTGGACCTGCACGCGGGCGTCTCGCCCGATCTCGCGCCGCGTCGCGACGGCCAGGCCGCGATCCGCTTCGTGCTGCCGGGCCGGCGCGGCACGATTCGCGCGCTCTCGTTCGCCCAGGCGCCGCGCGAGGCCGGCGTGCGCATGCAGTTCATGGCGCTGCGCCAGCCGGGCCAGCGCGTCGAGCTGGACGGCGATTTCCGCGATCGCGTCGCGCTGGTGCTGGCCTCGGCGGCCGATCGCGAGACCCTGGCGCGCGCGCTGGACGGCATCGAGGCGCGCGTGAAGCTGGAACTGGACG
>NZ_VWWK01000423.1:0-1359 GCF_011753035.1 Burkholderia sp. Ax-1720
GCGTCGGCCTCGGCGGGTTCGGCGCGCGCCGCCCCTCCGCGCTGTCGGGCGGCCAGCAGCAGCGCGTCGCGCTCGCGCGCGCGATCGTGGCGCGCCCGCGCGTGCTGCTGTTCGACGAACCGCTGTCCAACCTCGACCCGCAACTGCGCGCCTCGCTCGCCCTCGAGATCCGCGAGCTGCTGGCCCAGCTCGGCACCACCGCCGTCTACGTCACGCACGATCGCGCCGAGGCCGACACGCTGGCCCACCGCATCGTCGAGCTGGCGCAGGGGCGCGTGGCGCGGGTCACCCAAAATTCATGGAGCCGGTAGTATGCTCACCACCATTTCCAAGACCGTCCTTACCCTTACGCTGGCCTTCGGGCTTTCCCAATCCGTGCACGCTCTCACCGTCTATACCGCCGGCCCCGGCAATCTCAGCAAGAAACTCGCGCAAGGCTTCGAGCGCAAGACCGGCATCAAGGTCGACCTGTTCCAGGCCACCACCGGCAAACTGATGGCCCGCGTCGAGGCCGAAGCCAGCAATCCGCACGCCGACGTGCTGATCTCGGCCTCCTGGGATACCGCCCAGGATCTCGACCAGCGCGGCTGGCTGGCGCCCTACACCAGCCCGAACGCCGCCCACGTGCCGCCGATGTTCAAGACGCCGAACTACGTGGCGCAGGGCATCTCGGCGCTCGGCATCGTCTGGAACACGCGCACCGGCAAGCCCGAGCCGCACGACTGGAAGGACCTCGCCGCGCCCGCCTATCGCGACCAGGTGAGCACGCCGAACCCGGCGCTCTCGGGCGCCTCGCTCGACCTGCTGCTGGGCCTGCAGGACCGCCTCGGCGAAGCGGCCTGGAGCCTGTTCGACAGCCTGCACCGCAACGGCATGGTGGTGCTCGGCCCGAACGCGCAGGCCATCAACCCGGTGCTGCAGGGCGCGAAGTCGGCGGTATTCGGCGCGGTGGACTATGTCGCCTACGGCGCGGCCGCCACCGGCGAATCGGTCAAGGTGATCTTCCCGAGCAGCGGCACGGTGATCGCGCCGCGCCCGATGATGATCTTCAAGACCTCGAAGGCACCGGCCGACGCGCGCGCCTTCGTCGACTACGTGCTGTCCGACGAGGGCCAGCAGATCGTGGCGGCCGCCTACCTGATCCCGGCACGCGACGACGTGAAGTCGCCCCGCCCCGGCCTGAAGGATCTCAAGCTGCTGCCGATCGACGACGGCAGCAACAAGACCTCGCGCGCCGAGGTGCTCAAGCGCTTCAACGCCCTGTTCGGCGAGCACTGATGGCTACCGTGCTCGCGCGACGCGCCGCCCGGCCGGGCGCGCGGGGCTCGGGCCGCGCCGGCCGCCTGGCCGGCCTCGGCG
>NZ_VWWK01000041.1:0-49171 GCF_011753035.1 Burkholderia sp. Ax-1720
AAGACCCTGGTCGGGCGGCGCGGCGCGCCCGAGGAGGTGGCGGCGCTGGTGGGCTTCCTGTGCAGCGACAAGGCCCGGTACATGACCGGCCAGGTGATCCACGCCAACGGCGGCGCGTTCCTCGGATGCTTCGAGCCCGCCGCCGAGCGCGGCCATCAGCGAGGCGTGCGCGGTGAGCCGCTCGGCCTCGATGCGGGTCTGGCTTTCTTGCGCGCGCAGCAGTTGCGACTGCGCCACCAGCACGTTCACGTAGTCGGTCAGCCCGCGCTTGAAGCCCTGGTGCGAGAGATCGAAGGTGCGGCGCGTGAGGGCCACCGAGCGGGCGGCGTCCTCGCGCTGCGTGTCGAGCGAGCGGATCCGCACCACGTCGTCGGCGATATCCTTGAGCGCCGAGACCAGCGTCTGGTTGTACTGGTCGACGGCCTCGTCGTAGCCGGCCGAGGCGGCGCCGAGCTGCGCGCGCAGGCGCCCGCCCTCGAAGATCGGCAGCGTGATGGCGGGCCCTGCCGACCAGCCGCCGTTCATCGAGCGCAGGAAGCCGGCGAAGGCCGAGCCGACGCCGAAACCGCCCAGCGAGGCAAGCAGGTCGACATTCGGGTAGAACTGAGCCTTGGCCACGTCGATGCCGCGTGCCTGCGCGTCGACCAGCCAGCGCGCGGCCACCACGTCGGGGCGCCGGCCGATCAGTTCGGCGGGCAGCGCGGAGGGCAGGCTGGCCGGGGTATCGAGCGCGAGCTTGGGGCGCGTCAAGGTGTCGCCGGCGCCGGGGCCCTTGCCGGCCAGGGCAGCGAGCTGGTGGCGGCCGAGCTGCACCGCCTCCTGGTAGCTGTCGATCTGGCGCGAATAGTCGGGCAAGGGCGACTCGGCCTGGCTCAGTTCGAGCTGGGTGCCGATGCCGGCGCGCAGGCGCTTCTGCGCGAGCTGGATCAGCTCGTTCTGGCGGTCGTAGGTCTGCTGCGCGATGTCGAGCAGGGCGAAATTCTTCGCGAAGTCGATATAGGCGCGCACCACGTTGACCTCCAGCTCGAGGCGCGCCGCGCGTTCGTCGGCGGCCTGGGCGCGGGCCGAATCGAGCGCGCGCTCGGCATTGTTCTTGTCCTTGCCCCAGAGATCGAGGTGGTAGGACAGGTTCAGCGTGCCGGTGTTGTTCCAGCTATTGGTGTTGGCGAGCGTGCCGGGGCCGTAGAAATAGTCGTCGGGCCAGTGCTTGCGCTGCAGGGCCAGTTCGCCGTCGAGCTGCGGGAGTTCGTCGGCGTGCGCGATGCGCGCCACCGCCTGCGCCTGGCGCACGCGCGCCTGCGCGGCGGCCAGCGACGGATTGCCGGCCTGGGCGGCCGCGATCCAGCCGTCGAGCTGCGGGTCGCCGTAGGCGCGCCACCAGTCGGCGCTGGGCCAGCCCGCGTCGCGGTTGGCCGCGCGGATCGCGGCGCCCGCGTCCAGCGTGGCGGGGTCGACGCGCGTTGCTTGCGGTGCAACATTGCCCATGCTCGCGCATCCGGCCATTGTTAATGAGAATGCAAGAACCGCAAGTGCGAGCGTCCCTTTTGTTACCGGAGACTGCACGATTTTCTCCCGTTCGGATAAAGATGATTCGGAAGCGATTATATTTTTTCGCTTATTGATGGATAAGCCGGTAAGGGTGCAAGGAATCTTTACGTATCTTGAGATAATATTGCCGCGGCTCTGTGCAACAATCTGCCCGCATTGAAGGGGGAATCAGTATGGATACGCTTCAGAACATGCGTGTGTTCATGCGCGTGGTCGATGCGGGCAGTTTCACCGCGGCCGCCCAGCAGCTCAATTCGACGACCGCCTACGCCTCGCGGGCGGTATCGGACCTGGAAGCGCACCTGCGCACGCGCCTCCTGAACCGCACCACGCGGCGCATCGCGCTGACCGAGGCCGGCGAGCGCTACCTGCAGCGCTGCGAGCAGATCCTGGCCTATGTCGACCAGGCCGAGGCCGAGGCCAGCGACGCGCATGCGCGGCCCTCGGGCAAGCTCAAGGTGCATTGCATGACCAGCATGGGCCAGCACTACACGGTGCCGCTCGCGGCGCGCTACCGGCAGCGCTACCCGGACGTGCAGGTGGACCTGACGCTGGCGCAGCGGCTGCCCGACCTGCTCGACGAGGGTTTCGACGTGTCGATCGTGGTCGGCCGCGAGCTGCCCGATTCGGGGCTGGTGTCGCAGCGGCTCGGCGAGACCTTCAGCGTGGTCTGCGCCTCGCGCGATTACCTGGAGCGGCACGGCGTGCCGTGCCGGCCGAGCGATCTCGACGCCCATACCTGCCTGGGCATGGTGGCGCCCGGTTTCCAGTGGGACGAATGGACCCTGCTCGGGCCCGAGGGCGACGAAACCCTGTCGGTGGCCTCGCCGCCGTTCAGCGTGAATGTCGCCGAGGCGCTGGCGGTGGCGATCCGCGAGGGCATGGGCGTCGGGGTGCTGCCGCTCTATACGGCGATCACCGGCCTGCGCAATGGCGACTTCGTGCGCGTGATGCCCGAATACCGCTCGCACGTGATGAATATCTACGCGCTTTATCCCTCACGCCAGTATCTCGACGCCAAGATCCGCACCTGGGTGGATTTCATGCGCGAATCGCTGCCTGCCACGCTCGAGGCCGACATCACCGCGCTCGAGCAATTCACCCACGAAACCTGAATAGAGGGGAGCATCGAAAACCGCTCGGGCACGCCTGAACGGCGGCCTGACGTTTCTTTGCAGTGAGGCAACATTTTTTTACGCTTGAAACGCGCGGGGTTTGCTACTGTTGAGTCATCGAATCGACGCACTGACTGACGGAGAAAGGCAATGAACGCGCACTGGGTGATGTTGGGTCTCGCGGCCGTGATCGGCTGGGCAGGTATCGTGGCGGCGCGCGATCTGCTGCGCGAACGGATGCAGCGCCAGTTGGTGCCGATTCGGGTGCGTCGTGATGCGCAGCGCTTCGATGCGCGCCGATCGTCGCGCGACTGAGCCGGGCGCGGTACCGGTTCGAAGATGTTTCAGGCTGTGACGGCGGCGGGCGGCCCGGGAAGTTGGCCGGCCTGAGCGGCATCGCGGCGGCAGGGTCCTGCCGGATTGGAAAGACGGGCGTGCTTCTCGCACGCCCGTTTGTCGTTTACGGCGCGGCTTCGTCCCTCAGGCTGCCAGCGTTACCACCTTGTCCCAGGCAAAGGCCGGATTCTCGCGCTCGCCCGTCCTGCGCCGGATATAGCCGCGCGGATTGCAGACCACGCGCGTGCCGCTCGCCGCCGTGTAGTCGAAGGACGTATGCGTGTGGCCGTGGATCCACAGATCGACGGGCGGCGCGACCAGCCTTTCCAGGTCGGAAATGAAGCCGGCCGAGACGATTTCGTTCGCGTAGCGCTCGGCCAGGCTGGCGCGATGGGGCGCGTGATGGGTGACGACGATGGTCGCGCCGGCCCAGGGCCGGGCCAGTTCCGCCGCCAGCCAGGCACGCGAGGCGCGATGCAGGTCCAGCGTGTCGGCGGGCGTCAGCGCCCGCGAGGCTTGCGTCGCGAGGGCGCCGCCTGCCTCGCCGGCGCCGTTGCCCGGTGCCCAGTCCACCTGGATCGCGCCGTTGAAATCGAACATCGCGCGGGCGCAGGCGGTCATCGCCTCGGCGCGGCGCGCCTGGTCGGCGCCATATAGCTCGAAATCGGTCCAGAGCGTGGTGCCGAGCACGCGAAAGCGTCCATCCGGCGCGTGGTAGACGCCGCGATTGAGGTAATGGACCTGGTCGAGCGTGCGCGCCGTGTCGCGCATCGCGGCCTCGAGCGCGCCGAAATCGCCGTCGTAATACTCGTGGTTGCCGGGCACGTAGATCACCGGCACCTCGGCGTCGAAGGTTTCGGCGGCCCAGCGCAGGCCTTCCGCGTGATTGTGGATATCGCCGGCCAGCACCACCAGGTCGGCCGCCGCGCCCGGGATCGCCTCGGGGGTATTGCCTTCGAGATGGAGGTCGGACAGCACGCGCACGCGGATCGACATGGGGGCTCCTGGTGACGGTCGCGGTATCGAGGGGGAGGGGGCGGCAGGGCGGGGCGCGTCCGGCTGCACGAGCCGCGCCGCCGCCTGCCGGGTCAGCGCAGCACCTTGCCCGGGTTCAGCAACTGGTGCGGATCGAGCGCGCGCTTGAGCGTCTTCATCAGCTCGATCTCGACCGGCGACTTGTAGCGCTGCGCGTCATCGATCTTCAACTGCCCGATGCCGTGCTCGGCGCTGATCGTGCCGTGGTGACGATGCACGTTGTCGTAGACGACGCGATTGATCGGCTTCTGGAACTCGGCCAGGAAAGCCTTCGGGTCGCCGCCCTCGGGCGTCTGCACGTTGTAGTGCAGGTTGCCGTCGCCGAGGTGGCCGAAGGTGACCATCCGCGCGCCCGGGGCGACCTGCTGGATCGCCGCGTCGGTTTCGTCGATGAAGCGCGCGATCGAGGAGATCGGCACGGCGATGTCGTGCTTGATGTTGAGCCCCTCGTCGGCCTGCGCGAGCGGGATGTGCTCGCGCAGGTCCCAGAACGCGCGCGACTGCGCCAGGTTTTCCGCCACCACCGCATCGACCACCAGCCCCGCGTCGAAGGCCTCGGCCATCATCGATTCGAACAGCGCGCGCGCGTGTTCCTCGCTCTCGTTGTCGGACAGCTCGAGCAGGACCGTCTGCGCATGGGTGGTCGAGAACGGGTAGCGCAACTGCGGATAATGCTTGCCGACCAGCCGCATGCAGAAATCGGACATCAGCTCGAAGCCGGTCAGCAGCGGGCCGGCGCAACGCTGGGCCAGTGCCAGGAAGTCGAGCGCGGCATGCGGCGATTCGAGCGCGGCGAGCGCCGTGACCTGGGCGGCCGGGCGCGGATGCAGCTTCATCACGGCGGCGGTGATGATGCCCAGCGTGCCCTCGGCGCCGATGTAGAGATCGCGCAGGTCGTAGCCGGTGTTGTCCTTGCGCAGGCCGCGCAGGCCGTGCCAGATCTCGCCCTGCGGCGTGACCACTTCCAGGCCCAGGCACAGCTCGCGCGTGTTGCCGTAGCGCAGCACGGCGGTGCCGCCGGCATTGGTCGAGAGATTGCCGCCGATCGTGCAGCTGCCTTCGGCGGCCAGGCTCAGCGCGAACAGGCGCCCGGCTTCCTGCGCGCGCGCCTGCACCTCGGCGAGGATCACGCCGGCCTCCACCGTGATGGTGTTGTTGTGCGCATCGAGCTCGCGCACGCGATTCAGGCGCGCCAGGCTCAGCACCGCCTGGGTGCCGCTGTCGTCGGGCGTGGCGCCGCCGGCCAGGCCGGTGTTGCCGCCCTGCGGCACGATCGCGACGCGGTGCTCGGCGGCCAGTTTCACGATCGCCGCCACCTCGTCGGTGCTGCCGGGGCGCAGCACCGCGCAGGCCGTGCCGCGGTAGCGCTTGCGCCAGTCGGTCAGGAACGGCGCCGTGTCGTGCGCGTCGCTCAGCACGTGGTCCGCGCCGATCGCGGCGCGGCAGGCATCGAGGAAGGCGGAGGAGGTGGTCATCGCGGGAGTCTCGAAGGGGAAGGGCGCGGCATCAGGGGCGGCGGCGCCGCGCGGATTTTGTATTGTCGCCTGCCTGGGCAGGCCTTGCGCCGGCCTTGGGGCGGGTAGCTCCAGCCGGCGCTTCGGCGGATGTCGCGTTCTGTCTGGCCGCTTGCTTCGCCGCGCGCTTGAAGGGCGCCACATAGGCCAGCGCGGCCGCGAAGAAGCCGGCCGCCAGCAGCAGCTCCAGCCAGCCGAGCCGCGCCGACAATCCACCGTCGGTCATGCCGCGCACCACGCCCTCGGCGACATAGAGCAGGATCAGCATCGACGCCCATTGCAGCGTGTACACGCTGCGCCGCCACACGCCCGGCAGCATCAGCGCGAGCGGCACCGCCTTGAGCATCAGGGCCGAGCCGCCGGGGCGCAGCGGCGCGAGCCACAGCTCCCAGGCGATCGACAGCGCGATCAGCGCGACCAGGCAGCCGGCCGCGGCCAACGCGAAAGCGGGGCGGGCGGCGGCCGGGGCGCTCATTGCGGATCGGCCAGGCGCAGCGCGGCGCGTGCCAGCCGGTTGCCGAGCGCGACGGCCAGCGTCTTCTCGTCGGCCGAGATACCCTGGCGCGAGGCCGGCGCGCCGCTGCGCGCGTGATGCGAGGCGCCGTAGGGGGTGCCGCCGCCGTCGGTGGTGGTCAGCGCGCTTTCGGTATAGGGGATGCCGACGATCAGCATGCCGTGGTGCAGCAGCGGCAGCATCATCGACAGCAAGGTCGATTCCTGGCCGCCGTGCAGGCTGCCGGTGGAGGTGAACACGCAACCGGGCTTGCCGGCCAGCGCGCCCGACAGCCATTGCGGCGTGGTGCCGTCGAGGAAATACTTGAGCGGCGCGGCCATGTTGCCGAAGCGGGTCGGCGAGCCGAGCGCCAGGCCCGCGCATTCCTCCAGGTCGCGCAGCTCCGCGTAGGGCGGGCCGTCGGACGGAATCTCGGGCGACGTCGCCTCGCAGACGGTGGACACGGGCGGCACGGTGCGGATCCGCGCCTGCGCGCCGGGCACCGCGTCGATGCCGGCGGCGATCGCCAGGGCCAGCTCGCGCGTCGCACCGTGGCGGCTGTAGTAGAGCACCAGGATGTCTTTCATAAGCCTCTTGAGTGAGCGGCTATTATAGGGGGTGCGACCGCCGCGACGCGTGGCGGCACGCCTGCAGCCCGAAGGAGAAAGCCGTTGCCGAAGCTGAGTGTTGATCTGGTCACGATCCGGCGTCTTGCCCGATTCGCCGCGAAGCGCGGTGCCGAGGACCGTATTCCGCAGGTCGCGGGCAGCCTGACCTTCACCACGATCCTCGCGGTGGTGCCGCTGGTGACGGTCGCCTTCGCGCTGTTCACGGCCTTCCCGATGTTCTCCTCGTTCCAGTCCTCGCTGCAGGGCTTCCTGGCCGACCACCTGATGCCGGCCCAGATCAACAACCAGATCTTCAAGTACCTGAACCAGTTCTCGGCCAAGGCCAAGGGCCTGACGACGGCCGGCCTGATCGTGCTGGTGGTCACCTCGGTGATGACGATGATGACCATCGAGTCGGCCTTCAACGTGATCTGGCGCGTGAGGAAGTCACGGCCCTTCGCGCAGCGCGTGCTGGCCTACTGGGCCTTCATCACGCTGGCGCCGCTGCTGTTCGGCATCAGCCTGTCGATCTCCTCCTACCTGTTCACCAAGTCGCTGGCGATCGCCGGCACGCCGGCCGCGACCACCTCGGTCGAATGGCTGCTGACGGCCGCCTCGCTGCCGCTGACGGTGCTGGCCTTCACCCTGCTGTATGTCTATCTGCCGAATTGCACGGTGGCCTGGCGCGATGCCGTGGTGGGCGGGATCTGCGCGGCGATCGCCTTCGAGCTGGCCAAGCGCGGCTTCGGTTATTACGTGCGGCGCATCCCGACGTACACGGCCGTCTATGGCGCCTTCGCGGCGGTGCCGCTGTTCCTGCTGTGGATGTACCTGAGCTGGCTGATCACGCTGGCGGGGGCGATGGTGGCCTCGGCGCTGCCGGTGATCCGGATCGGGCAGTTCCACCGGGTCGCCTATCCGGGCAGCGACCTGCTCGACGCGCTGGCCCTGCTGGCGCGCCTGGCCGACGCGCAGGAGGCCGGCAAGCCGGGCCATTCGGCCGCGCGCCTGGCCGTGATGGTGCGCTGCGGCATGGAAACCGCGCAGCGCTTGCTGGCGGCGATGGAGGATCGAGAGTGGGTCGCGCGGCTGGAGGGCGGCGACATTGCCGTGTCGCGCTACGTGCTGCTGGCCAATCCCGAGCGTTTGACGGTGTCGCAATTGTTCGACGCCTTCGTGGTCGATCGCGACGAGCTGCTGTACCAGGTGCAGCGCGGCCGGCCCTCGATCGACGGCGAGCGGCTGGTGGCGGCGCTCACGGGCGAGCGGCTGGGGGCGACGCTGGCGCAGTTGCTGGTGAAGCGCGGCGAGGCACTGGCGGAGGAGCGCGGCGAGCAGGCCGGCGCCGCGGCCGCGGCGCCGCCGAAAACGGCCTGAGCGGGGCCTGAAAGCTGTCCGGGTTTGCGGCTGGCGGCCGTCGCGGCGGTTCGGCGCCGCGGGAAATGCACACGGCCCGCGATCGACCGCCGGTGCCGCACCCGACCGAGGCGCGGACCTTACAAGGAGATTCGACCCAGGCAGATGTCCTTGAACATCACCCAGTCGCCCATCAGGCTGTAGATCGGGTGCCGGAAGGTGGCCGGGCGATTCTTCTCGAAGAAGAAGTGGCCGACCCAGGCGAAGCCGTAGCCGCAGACGACGGCGGCGGGCAGCCAGCCCCAATGGCCGGTCGCCACGGCCATCGCGAGGCAGCCGATCACGCCCAGCGAGCCGACGAAATGCAGGCGGCGGGAAACCAGGTTGCGGTGTTCGTTGAGGTAGAACGGGTAGAACTGCGCGAAATTGGCGAAATGTTCGCCCTGGGCGGTCTGGCTCATGGCTGTCTCCCGCGGGCGGCATGCCCGTCGCGACGCAGGCTTCATTGTGCGGCGAGGGCCGCCAGTCCGCAACCGGCCGCGGCATCGCCCGAACCCGCCGCCGCGCGAACTGTCCCACCTGGCGCATCGCCCGTGGCGGCTTGTGCGGCGGGCCGCGCGCTTTCCTTTTGATGGGCTTTCCGCTAGCATCGGAAGCCGGTTAAGTACCATCCAGTTTTTGGGGGCAAGAATGCGCGTCAGCGATATTCTGAAAGTCAAGGGCAACACGCTGTACACGGTGACGCCCGATATGCCGCTGCGCGAGGCAGTCGACACGATGGCCGAGCGCGATATCGGCTCGCTGGTCGTGATGGAGTATGGCGACCTGGTCGGCATCCTGACCTTCCGCGAGATCATCCTGCGGCTGAAGGAAAACGGCGGCGCGATCGGCGACGTGCAGGTCCGCAAGGTCATGGACGATCCGCTCACCTGCACGCCGGAAACGGACGTCAACGAGGTGCGACGGATGATGCTCGAGCGTCACGCGCGCTACATGCCGGTGCTCGAGAAGCGCGTGCTGATGGGCGTGATCTCGTTCTACGACGTCGCCAAGACGGTGGTGGAAGCGCAGAGCTTCGAGAATCGCATGCTCAAGGCCTATATCCGCGACTGGCCGCCCGAGCCGGACGGCGAGGTCCACCACAAGCCGGTGGCGAGCTGAACTGAATCATCGGCGGCGCGATGGCGTTCGCCGCAAGCCGCCGCGGCGAACCGCGCGGCGCCGACATTCCCGGTGCGCTGGCGAGCCGCGCATCCTTCCACGGCCGGTATGCGCGAGCGTGCCGGCCGTTTTCGATCCGACACTGACCGCGCGTGCGGCGTCGCAGCCGCGCGCCCCGAGCGCATGAGCGATTCAACACACACCAATACCGAACGGCGCAACGAACGCCACGCCCACACCTCGCAGTTCGATCTGCTTCGTCAGCGGCGCTTCGCGCCATTCTTCGCCACGCAGTTCTTCGGCGCGCTGAACGACAACGTCTTCAAGATCGGCTTCACCTCCCTGATCACCTACCAGAGCGCGAAATTCAGCGGCGTCGACCCGAAGACGGCGGCCTTCCTGATCTCGGCGGTGTTCATCCTGCCCTTCATGCTGTTCTCGGCCACCTCGGGCCAGATCGCCGACAAGTACGACAAGGCGCGGCTCACGCGCTTCGTGAAGAGCTTCGAGATCGCGCTGATGCTGGTGGGCGCGGCCGGCTTCGTGACCCATACCGCGGCGCTGCTCTATCTCTGCACCTTCATGATGGGCATGCATTCGACGCTGTTCGGCCCGGTCAAGTATTCCTACCTGCCGCAGCACCTGAGCGACCAGGAGCTGGTGGGCGGCAACGGGCTGGTCGAGATGGGCACCTTCATCGCGATCCTGATCGGCACCATCATCGGCGGCGCGGCGGCCGGCATCGACGGGCGCGGCGAGCTGCTGCTGGCGGGGAGCTGCGTGCTGATCGCGGTGATCGGGCGGGGCGTGGCCTCGGGCGTGCCGCACACGCCGGCGCCGCAGCCCGAGCTGAAGATCAACTGGAACCCGGTTTCCGAAACCTGGCGCAACCTGAAGCTGGCCGGGCAGAACCGCACCGTGTTCCTGAGCCTGCTGGGCATCTCCTGGCTGTGGTTCGTCGGCGCGACCTTCCTGACCTCGTTCTTCGGCTTCGCCAAGGACGTGCTGTCGGCCAATCCCGACGTGGTGACGGTGCTGCTGGCTACCTTCTCGATCGGCATCGGCCTGGGCTCGATCCTCTGCGAGCGGCTCTCGCGGCGGCGCGTCGAGATCGGCCTGGTGCCGCTCGGCTCGATCGGCATCAGCGTGTTCGCGATCGACCTGTATTTCGCCAGCCACGCGCTGCCGGCCCAGACGCACCTGCTCAGCGTCGGCGAATTCCTCGGCCAGGCCGCCCACTGGCGGGTGCTGGCCGACCTGTTCCTGCTCGCGATGTTCGGCGGTTTCTACAGCGTGCCGCTCTATGCGCTGATCCAGAGCCGCAGCGCGCCGACCCACCGCGCGCGGATCATCGCCGCCAACAACATCCTCAATTCGCTGTTCATGGTGGTCTCGGCGCTGATGGCGATGGCGCTGACCCACGCCGGCGTCGGCATCCCGGGCCTGTTCCTGGTCACCGGCCTGCTCAACGTGCTGGTCGCCACCTATATCTACTCGCTGGTGCCCGAATTCCTGCTGCGCTTCGTGGCCTGGGTGCTGGTGCATACCTTCTACCGGATCCGGCTGGTGCATGCCGAGCGGATTCCCGAAACCACCGGGGCGGTGCTGGTCTGCAACCACGTCAGCTATGTCGACGCGCTGGTGATCGCCGCGGCCAGCCCGCGGCCGATCCGCTTCGTGATGGATCACCGGATCTTCCGCACGCGCTTCGCGAGCTGGGCGTTCCGCCACGCCAAGGCGATCCCGATCGCGCCGCGCCACGAGGATCCGGCCATGCTGGAGCGAGCCTACGCGGCTTGCGAGGCCGCGCTGAAGGAGGGCGAGCTGGTCTGCATCTTCCCCGAGGGCAAGCTGACCAAGACCGGCGACATCAACACCTTCCATCACGGCGTGAGCGAGATCCTGCGCCGCGTCGAGGCGCCCGTGGTGCCGATGGCATTGCGCGGACTGTGGGGCAGCTGGTTCTCGCGCCATGGCGATGCGCGCTGGCCGAGGCCGATGCGCAAGGGTGCGATGAGCCGGCTGACGCTGGCGGTCGGCGAGCCGATCGCGGCTTCGGCGGCCACGCCCGACATGCTGCAGCAGGCGGTGAGCGAGCTGCGCGGCGCGCGCAAGTAAGGTGGGGCAGGGCCTTGCGTGCCGGCCCGAGTCGTCGCGGGCGAAAGCTTCATGAAAGCGGGGCCGGTCGCGCGGCCGTCCCCGGCGCGGCGCGCCTCCCGCGATGGCCGGAGCGGCTGGCATAATAGCGGTTTCCCCGACTTTTTCTCTGGAACGGCTCCCCATGTCCGGCAATACCCTCGGCAAGCTTTTCACTGTCACGACCTTCGGCGAATCGCACGGTCCCGCGATCGGCTGCGTGATCGACGGCTGCCCGCCGGGAATGGAGCTGACGGAAGCCGACATCCAGCTCGAACTCGATCGCCGCAAGCCGGGCACCTCGCGTCACGTCACGCAGCGCCAGGAGCCGGATGCGGTCGAGATCCTCTCGGGCGTGTTCGAGGGGCGCACCACCGGCACCCCGATCGCGCTGCTGATCCGCAACACCGACCAGCGCAGCAAGGACTACGGCAATATCGTCGAGACCTTCCGCCCCGGCCACGCCGACTACACCTACTGGCAGAAATACGGCATCCGCGACTATCGCGGCGGCGGCCGTTCCTCGGCGCGCCTGACCGCGCCGATCGTCGGCGCGGGTGCGGTGGCGAAGAAGTGGCTGCGCGAGCGCTTCGGCATCGAGGTGCGCGGCTACATGAGCGCGCTCGGCGCGATCGAGGTGCCGTTCGTCGACTGGTCGCATGTGCGCGAGAACCCGTTCTTCGCGCCGAACGCCGAGATCGTCCCGCAGCTCGAGGACTACATGGACGCGCTGCGCAAGGATGGCGACTCGATCGGCGCGCGCATCGACGTGGTCGCCTCGGGCGTGCCGGTGGGCTGGGGCGAGCCGCTCTACGACCGCCTCGACGCCGATATCGCGCACGCCATGATGGCCATCAACGCGGTGAAGGGCGTGGAGATCGGCGCCGGCTTCGCCAGCGTCGCCCAGCGCGGCTCGGAGCACGGCGACGAGCTGACCCCGCAGGGTTTCGTCGGCAATCACGCGGGCGGCATCCTCGGCGGCATCTCGACCGGCCAGGACCTGACCGTATCGATCGCCATCAAGCCGACTTCCAGCATTCGCACGCCGCGCCGCTCGATCACCAAGGCCGGCGAGCCGGCCGTGGTCGAGACCTTCGGCCGGCACGACCCCTGCGTGGGTATTCGCGCCACGCCGATCGCCGAATCGATGCTGGCGCTGGTGCTGATCGATCACGCGCTGCGCCATCGCGCGCAATGCGGCGACGTCGTCACCGAGACGCCGAGGATCGCGCCGGAAGCGCCGTAACGGCGCAATACACCAGGGCCCGCGCCGGGCAGGGCGCCCGGCACCGGCGACCATGAAAAAAGGGCATCGCGATTCGCTTCGCGATGCCCTTTTCGCTTGCGGCCGGTGCCGAGGCCGGCCGATCCGCTTACATGTTCGGGTAGTTCGGGCCGCCGCCGCCTTCCGGCGTGACCCACACGATGTTCTGCGTCGGATCCTTGATGTCGCAGGTCTTGCAGTGCACGCAGTTCTGCGCGTTGATCACCAGGCGGTCGCTGCCGTCGTCGTTCTTGGTGAACTCGTAGACGGCGGCCGGGCAGAAGCGCGCCTCGGGCCCGGCATAGGTGTGCAGGTTCACGTTGACCGGCACGCTGG
Organism: Burkholderia sp. Ax-1720; assembly: GCF_011753035.1. Lineage (NCBI taxonomy): Bacteria > Pseudomonadati > Pseudomonadota > Betaproteobacteria > Burkholderiales > Burkholderiaceae > Burkholderia > Burkholderia sp. Ax-1720. The sequence continues at coordinate 12,903 of NZ_VWWK01000041.1, forward strand.
CGTCCTTCAGCGTCAGGTGGGCCGGCTGGTTCTCCTCGTGGTTGGTGTTCGAGATGAACACCGAGGAGAGCCGGTCGAAGGTCAGCTTGCCGTCGGGCTTCGGGTAGCTGATCGGCGTGCACTGCGAGGCCGGTTTCAGCATCTCGTGGTCGGCGTGCTGGTGATGCAGGGTCCAGGGCACGTTGCCGCCCAGCACCTTCTGCTCGAGGCCGACCATCAGCGTGCCCAGGTAGAGCCCCTTGGCCATCCATTGCTTGAAGTTGCGCGCCTTGTAGAGCTCGGTGTGCAGCCAGGATTGCTTGAAGGCTTCCGGGTAGGCCACCAGTTCGTCGCGCTCGCGGCCCGCCTGGACCGCCTCGAAGGCCGCGTCGGCCGCCAGCATGCCGGTCTTGATCGCCGCGTGGCTGCCCTTGATGCGCGAGGCGTTCAGGAAGCCCGCGTCGTCGCCGATCAGCGCGCCGCCCGGGAACACCGTCTTGGGCAGCGACACCAGCCCGCCCGCGGTGATCGCGCGCGCGCCGTAGGACACGCGCTTGCCGCCTTCCAGGAACTTGCGGATTTCCGGGTGCGTCTTGTAGCGCTGGAATTCCTCGAACGGCGACAGGTAGGGGTTGCTGTAGCCGAGCCCGACCACGAAACCGACCACCACCTGGTTGTTGTCCATGTGATACAGGAAGGAGCCGCCGTAGGTGTCCGAGGCGAGCGGCCAGCCGGCGGTGTGGATCACCAGGCCCGGCTTGTGCTTGGCCGGGTCGATCTCCCACAGCTCCTTGATGCCGATCCCGTAGGCTTGCGGGTCGCTGTTCGCGTCGAGCCGGAACCGGTCGATCAGCTGGCGGCCCAGATGGCCGCGGCAGCCCTCGGCGAACAGCGTGTACTTGGCATGCAGCTCCATGCCGAGCTGGAAGTTCTCGGTCGGCTCGCCGTCCTTGCCGACGCCGAGATTGCCGGTCGCCACGCCCTTCACCGAGCCGTCCTCGTGATAGAGGATCTCCGCGGCGGGGAAGCCCGGGAAGATCTCGACGCCCAGCGCCTCGGCCTGCTGGCCGAGCCAGCGCGTGACGTTGCCCAGGCTGATCACGTAGTTGCCGTGGTTCTTGAAATTGTCGGGCAGGGCCCAGTTCGGCACCGACTTGGCGCCGCTCTCCGAGAGGAACAGGAAGCGGTCCTCGCTCACCTCGACGTTGAGCGGCGCGCCCTTTTCCTTCCAGTCGGGGAACAGTTCGCCGATCGCGCGCGGGTCCATCACGGCGCCCGACAGGATATGGGCGCCGATTTCCGAGCCCTTCTCGAGCACGCAGACGTTGATCTCGCCGCCTTTGCCGGCCGCCAGCTGCTTCAGGCGGATCGCCGCCGACAGCCCGGCCGGGCCGCCGCCGACGATCACGACGTCGTATTCCATCGATTCTCGTGGACCGTATTGCTCGATGAGGCTTGCGGGGGTCATTGGCGTTCCTCTAACCGTTAGAATGCTTTTTAATTGGGAGCGTATTGTCGGCCAAATAAAACGGTTGCCGCAACAGAATGCGGCTAGATTAGCACGATCGTTCTATTTATATGATAAGGTTCACGCCCGGCAGCAAGCTGCGTGCCGGGCCATCCAGCAAGGAGCAGTGATGGGTCGTTCGATCAATCTGGAAGGCAAGGTGGCGATGGTGACGGGCGCGTCCAGCGGCCTGGGCCAGCGTTTCGCGCAGGTGTTGTCGGAAGCGGGGGCGAAGATCGTGCTCGCCAGCCGCCGGGTCGAGCGCTTGAAGGAATTACGCGCCCAGATCGAGGCGGCGGGCGGCGCGGCGCACGTGGTCTCGCTCGACGTGACCGATCATCAGAGCATTCGCGCGGCGGTCGCGCATGCCGAGACGGAAGCCGGCACGATCGACATCCTGGTCAACAATTCCGGCGTCTCGACCATGCAGAAGCTGGTCGACGTGACGCCCGAGGATTTCGGCTACGTGTTCGATACCAACACGCGCGGCGCGTTCTTCGTGGCCCAGGAAGTGGCCAAGCGCATGATGATGCGCGGCAATGGCCACGGCAAGCCGCCGTACCGGATCATCAACATCGCCTCGGTGGCGGGCCTGCGCGTGCTGCCGCAGATCGGCCTGTACTCGATGAGCAAGGCCGCGGTGGTGCACATGACGCGCGCCATGGCCAACGAATGGGGGCGCCACGGCATCAACGTGAACGCCATCTGCCCGGGCTACATCGATACCGAAATCAATCATTACCTGTGGGATACCGAGCAGGGCCAGAAGCTGCAGTCGATGCTGCCGCGGCGCCGGGTCGGCAAACCGCAGGATCTCGACGGCCTGCTCTTGCTGCTGGCGGCCGACGAGTCGCAGTTCGTCAACGGCTCGATCATCTCGGCCGACGACGGATTCGGGCTCGCATGAAGCGGTTGTTTGTCTGTCGTGGGAAGCAGTGAGATGAGCGAGTACGTACCCGTTTTCGAAATGTCGATGCCGATCCGCTGGGGTGACATGGACGCGTTCGGCCATGTCAACAACACGGTCTATTTCCGCTACATGGAGCAGGCCCGGATCTCCTGGTTCGAGCAGTTGGGCATCGCGGGCGGCAATGGCGAGGGGCAGGGGCCGGTGATCGTCACCGCCTCGATGGAGTTCCTCAAGCAGCTGCACTACCCGGGCGACGTGATCGCGCGGATGACGGCCGCCAAGCCCGGCCGCAGCAGCTTCGACACCGGCTTCGAGCTGAGCCGCGCCGACGATCCCAGCCAGCTCTACGCGCGCGGCAACGCGCGCTGCGTGTGGGTCGACTACGCGCTGGGCAAGTCCACGCCGCTGCCGGAGCTGCTGCGCGAGACCATCGAATCGGCGCTGCGCCAGCGCGTCGCGTAAGCCGGCGTTCCTTCCTTCGCGCCGCGGCCGGCGTGCCCGATGCGGCACGCCGGCCGCGGCCTCACTGGCCGAGCAGGCGCTGCATCAGCTCGGCGGTGTTTCCCGTTCCGTACTTGCGCATCAGCCGCGCCCGGTAGATGTCGACCGTGCGCGAGCTGATCTCCAGCACCCGGCCGATCTGCTTGCTGGTCTTGCCGGTGGCCAGTTGCGCGGCGATCTCGCGTTCGCGCGGCGTGAGCTCGACGGCCACCCGGCGCGTCGCGCTCAGATCCTCGAAGGTCCAGATGCCGTCGGCCAGCGGCGCGGCGCGGTCCAGCGCGCGCCCGGTCACGTGGCACCAGAACAGGTCGCCGTCGGCGCGCTTCATGATGCGATCGTCGGCATAGCTGCCGGTCGCGCCCATCACCTTGGTGATCCGCTCGCCGATGCGCTGGAATTCGTCCGGCGAGGGGTAGAGCACGCGATACGACTGGCCGATCAGGTCGGCGCGCTGGCAGCGGAACATGGTGGCCAGCGCGTCGTTGCAGTCCTCGATCACGCGGTCGCGCGACAGCACGAGCCCGATCGGGGCGAGATGGAAGGCGGTCTGGTAGTCGAGTTCGGGCATCGGGCGGAAGTGGTCGGGCGCGTTCCCCGCGCCTGCGGCGAACGCTTATGTATTTTTGCGTATTGTGCCGCATCGGCCGGCCATCGTACCCTTTCCAGCAGTGACTCCCCCGGTGGCCGGCCTTCAAGGCAGGGTCATCGAGGCCTGTCTAGAATGATGCGGCGGGTTCGTCGCGCATCGCGAACCGGTTCGGCTGGTTTCCATAGAGGAAGGGACAGAAACATGAACAAGATCTACCCAGGCGCGGCTGCCGCGCTCGAGGGCATCGTCGCGGACGGCCAGACCTTCGCGGTCGGCGGCTTCGGCCTGTGCGGCATCCCCGAGGCGCTGATCGCCGCGCTGCGTGACAGCGGCGTGAACGGCATCACCTGCATCAGCAACAACGCCGGCGTCGACGGCTTCGGCCTCGGCCTGCTGCTCGAGACGCGGCAGATCCGCAAGATGATCTCGTCCTACGTGGGCGAGAACAAGGAGTTCGAGCGCCAGTACCTGGCCGGCGAGCTCGAGCTGGAATTCACGCCGCAGGGCACCCTGGCCGAGAAGCTGCGCGCCGGCGGCGCCGGGATCCCGGCCTTCTTCACCAATACCGGCTTCGGCACCGTGATCGCCGAGGGCAAGGAAACGCGCCAGTTCGGCGACAAGCACTACGTGCTGGAACCCTCGCTGACGGCCGACGTCGCCCTGGTCAAGGCCTGGAAGGCCGACAAGTCCGGCAACCTGATCTATCGCCGCACCGCGCGCAACTTCAACCCGATGTGCGCGATGGCGGGGCGCATCACGGTGGCGGAAGTCGAGGAGATCGTCGAGAACGGCGAGCTCGATCCGGATCACATCCATACGCCGGGGATCTTCGTGCAGCGCCTGGTGCTGAACGCGACGCCGGAAAAACGCATCGAACAACGCGTGGTGCGCGCAAAAGGAGACTGACATGGCTTGGAATCGTGACCAGATGGCCGCGCGCGCGGCGAAGGAACTGCAGGACGGCTTCTACGTGAACCTCGGCATCGGCCTGCCGACCCTGGTGGCCAACCATGTACCGGCCGGCGTCGAGGTCTGGCTGCAATCGGAGAACGGCCTGCTCGGCATCGGCCCCTCGCCGACCGAGGAGGAAATCGACGCGGACCTGATCAATGCCGGCAAGCAGACCGTGACGACCCTGCCGGGCTCCTCGATCTTCTCCTCGGCCGATTCGTTCGCGATGATCCGCGGCGGCCACATCAACCTGGCGATCCTCGGCGCGATGCAGGTCAGCAAGAACGGCGACCTGGCGAACTGGATGATCCCCGGCAAGATGATCAAGGGCATGGGCGGCGCGATGGACCTGGTGGCCGGCGTCAAGCGCGTGGTGGTGCTGATGGAGCACGTCGCGAAGGGCGACCAGCACAAGATCCTCGAGGAGTGCAACCTGCCGCTCACGGGCGTGGGCGTGGTGGACATCATCATCACCGATCTCGGCGTGATCGAGGTGACCGAGGCCGGCCTCAAGCTGGTCGAGCTGGCCGAGGGCGTGAGCGTCGACGAGATCAAGGCCAAGACGGGCGCGCCGCTGGACGTCAGCGCGGTGTCCTGAGCGAAATCGAGGTCGTTCCGGTGTCGCCGCCCGGCGACGCATGCCGGTGAGCAACGCCCCGCGATCGGTTCGACGCGGGGCGTTTTGTTTGGGTTGGCCTTGTGTGTTGCGTGCCGTATGTGCTCGCCGCCGTCACCGAGGCCGCGCCCGGTTCCGGGCGCAAGCCGCGATCGAAGCGGTTTAGAATCGACCCGGTCTGCGCGCGGGCCGTTCCGGGCCCGCCGGTCCGCCGGCCCGGCCGGCCCAACGCGAGGACGCGTCGATGCCCGATTCCCTTCCGCCTTCCGCCACGCCGCGCGAGCGCCACCTGCAATGCGCGAGCCCGGCGGGCCTGCACCGGCTCGCCTATACCGAATGGGGCGATCCCGACAACCCGCGCGTGCTGGTCTGCGTGCATGGACTGACGCGTTCCGGTCGCGATTTCGACCGGCTCGCGCTGGCGCTTGCGGATCGCTATCGCGTGGTCTGCCCCGACGTGGCGGGCCGCGGGCGCTCGGGCTGGCTGGCCGATCCGCGCCTCTATGGCCTGCCGCAATACGTGGCCGACATGGTCACCCTGATCGCGCGGCTCGATGTCGAGCGGGTGGACTGGTTCGGCACCTCGATGGGCGGCCTGATCGGCATGCTGCTCGGCGGGCTTCCCGGCACGCCGATCGCGCGCATGCTGATCAACGACGTCGGCCCGCGCATCGAGCCCGACTCGCTGACACGGATCGGCGAGTACCTGGGCAAGGACGTCCATTTCGAATCGGAGCAGGCCGGCATCGACCATCTGGCTTCGCTGGCGGCCTCGTTCGGGCCGCTGTCGGGAGAGGAATGGCGCGAGATCAATGCGCCGCTGCTGCGCCCGGATGCCGAACAGGGCGGCTGGCGTGTGCGCTACGACCCGCGTATCGCCGAGCCGTTCCGCGCCACCACGCCGGAGCAGGCGGCGGCCGGCGAGGCGGTGCTGTGGCGCTCGTTCGAGGCCTTCGCCGGGCCGGTGCTGGTGGTGCGCGGTGCCGAATCGGACCTGCTCTCGGCACGGACCGTCGAGGACATGAGGGCGCGCGGCCAGGCCGTGTCGAGCGTCGAGATTCCCGGCGTCGGCCACGCGCCGGCCTTCCTCGATTCGGCACAGATTACGATCGCCTGCCGTTTTTTCGACCAGGACGCGTCATAATATGCAGTTCGGCCGCAGCGCCCCGGGCGAATCCCGCCCGAGGCGCCGGCCGCCTTCCTTCATCACTTTCCGGGAATTTCCATGGCAGTCATCCGTCACCACGTCGGTCCCCGTCTTTCCGAAACCGCGGTCTACAACGGCACCGTCTATCTCGCCGGCCAGATCGCCGAGGACACGAACCAGGACATCAAGGGCCAGACGCAGGAAGTGCTGGGCCATATCGACCGCCTGCTGGCCGAAGTGAACAGCGACAAGGCCAACCTGCTGTCGGTGCAGATCTACATCACCGACATGGCCAATTTCCCGGCCATGAACGAAGTCTGGGAAGGCTGGGTGGTGCAGGGCGCCACGCCGCCGCGCGCGACCGTCGAGGCCAAGCTCGCGAACCCGGCCTGCCTGGTCGAGGTGGTAGTGGTCGCCGCGCAGAAGAGCTGAATCGTTTCGTGATTTTCCTGCCGGTCCGTCGATGAATCTCGATTCCGTTTCCGCGGCCACCGCGTCGCCCGAGTTCGAGGACGTGCTCGCCTTCGTGCGCGAGCACGCGGGCGAGGCCTGCCTGTCCTCGGGCGAGCGGCTCGTCGATCACGCGGCCGGCACGGTGGCGCTGATGCGCACGCTCAACGTCGATCCGCAGGCGGTGCGCGCCGCCGCGCTGTTCGCGCTGACGCCGCACCTGAGCGATCCCGAAACCGAGATCGCGCAGCGTTTCGGCGAGGAGGTCGCCCGGCTGGTGGCCGACGTGCGCAAGCTGCTGCGACTCGGCACGGTCAGCCTGATGGCCGCCAAGCAGGTGCCCGAGGGCAATCGCGACGCGCAGGCCGAGCGCCGCGCGCAGATCGAGGCGCTGCGCAAGATGCTGCTGGCCTTCGCCCAGGACATCCGGGTGGTGGTGATCCGGCTCGCCTCGCGCCTGCAGTCGCTGCGCTATTACGCGGCCGCCAAGATCGAGCCGCCGCCCGACGTGGCGCGCGAGACGCTCGAAATCTACGCGCCGCTGGCCAACCGGCTCGGTATCTGGCAACTGAAGTGGGAGCTCGAGGATCTCGCCTTCCGCTTCGAGGATCCGGTTACCTACAAGCGCATCGCCAAGCTGCTCGACGAGAAGCGCGTCGAGCGCGAAGCCTATGTCACGCAGGCGATCGCGCGGCTCGAGCAGGAGCTGGCCGCCGCGCAGATCCCGGCCGAAGTCAGCGGCCGGCCGAAACACATCTACAGCATCTGGCGCAAGATGCGCGGCAAGGAGCTCGATTTCTCCGAGCTCTACGACGTGCGCGCGTTTCGCGTGATCGTCCCCGACATCAAGGATTGCTATGCGGTGCTGGGCATCGTCCATCATCTTTGGCAACCGGTGCCGCGCGAGTTCGACGACTACATCTCGCGCCCCAAGCCGAACGGCTACAAGTCGCTGCATACGGTGGTGATCGGCGACGACGGTCGTGCCTTCGAGGTGCAGATCCGCACCCAGGAGATGCATCGCTTCGCCGAGTACGGCGTGGCCGCGCACTGGCGCTACAAGGAGGCCGGCACGCGCGGTTACGGCGGCCAGTTCTCGGCCAGCGACAAGTACGACGAGAAGATCGCCTGGCTGCGGCAGTTGCTGGCCTGGAAGGACGAGATCGCCGACGGCTCGCCCGAGAGCGCCGGCAACGAGGCCTGGGCGCAATTGCGCGAGACCTCGCTCGATGACGACCACATCTACGTGCTGACGCCGCAGGCGCGTGTGATCGCGCTGCCGCACGGCGCGACGGCCGTCGATTTCGCCTATCACCTGCACAGCGAGCTGGGGCACCGCTGCCGCGGCGCGCGCGTCGACGGCGCGATGGTGCCGCTCAACACGCCGCTGGCGAACGGGCAGACGGTGGAGATCGTCGCGGTCAAGGAGGGCGGCCCCTCGCGCGACTGGTTGAACCCGCAGCTCGGCTACCTGCAGAGCGGCCGGGCGCGGCAGAAGGTGCGTGCCTGGTTCAACCTGATCGACCAGCAGGAGATCATCACGCGCGGCCGCGCGCAGGTGGAAAAGACCTTGCAGCGCGAGGGCAAGACCTCGGTGAGCCTCGACAGCCTGGCCGCGCGGCTTGGGTTCAAGGCGCCCGAGGAGCTGTTCGCGGCGGTCGGCAAGGAAGAGTTCAGCCTGCGCAATATCGAGCAGGCGCTGTCCGATGCGCCGCCGCCCGAGCCCGAGATCGAGGTGCCCGAGCAGTTCGAGAAGCGCAGCAGCGGCGCCAGCGTGGCGCACGGTGCCTCGACGGGCGTGCTGGTGGTCGGCGTCGACGCGCTGCTGACCCAGCTCGCGCGCTGCTGCCGGCCGGCGCCGCCCGATCCGATCAGCGGCTTCGTCACGCGCGGCAAGGGCATGTCGATCCATCGCAGCGATTGTGCGACGTTTCGCCGCATGTCCGAGCGCGCGCCCGAGCGCGTGCTGCAGACCACCTGGTCGGCCGATGTGCTGGGCGGGCGCGGCGCCTCGGTCTACCCGGTCGATCTGATGATCGACGCGAGCGATCGGCAGGGGTTGCTGCGCGACATCTCGGAAGTGTTCGCGCGCGAGAAGATGAACGTGATCGGCGTGAAGACGCAGAGCCGGCGCAATGCGGCGGTCATGCAGTTCACCGTCGAGGTCTCGAATTCGGCGCAGGTGCAGCGCGCCTGCACGCTGCTCGGCGAGGTGCCGGGCGTGGTGCGGGCCTCGCGCAAGACCTGAGGGCGGCATGAAGGCGGGGCGGCGTGGCTGGTCTGCCGCTTTGCACAAAAAGCTTGCCTGCCCGGAAAAAGGTCCATATAATCTCGTTTCTCCAGGCTCGTAGCTCAGTTGGTTAGAGCACCACCTTGACATGGTGGGGGTCGTTGGTTCGAATCCAATCGAGCCTACCAACGACAATCGGCTCCAGCGAAGTTTCATGTGCTGGGGTGGCGGTAGACACTTCTCTACGCACAAGGCGAATACGGTTATGACACCGCGAACGTTGACCGAAGGCATTTCGGAGCGGCGCTAGTCGAGGAACGTTTTCGCCTGTGGTTTGGATGCACCGGAATGCGGCCCCTCGAAAGCGGGGCCGCATTTTTTTTGGTCGATTTTTAACTCATTGCTGCCGCACCCTACCGGCATCACACGGAGATAGCCATGGTTTCGATACGCCTGCCCGACGGCTCAGTTCGACAATACGAGCATCCGGTGACAGTCGCCGAAGTGGCCGCATCGATCGGCCCCGGCCTCGCGAAGGCCGCGCTCGGCGGCAAGCTCGACGGCGAACTGGTCGATACCTCGGCGCTGATCGATCGCGACGCGTCGCTGGCGATCGTGACCGACAAGGACGCCGACGGCCTCGAGATCATCCGCCACTCGACCGCCCACCTGCTGGCCTATGCCGTCAAGGAGCTGTTCCCTGAGGCGCAGGTCACGATCGGGCCGGTGATCGACAACGGTTTCTACTACGACTTCTCCTACAGCCGGCCGTTTACGCCCGAGGATCTCGAGAAGATCGAGAAGCGCATGCAGGAACTCGCCAAGAAGGACGAGCCGGTCTCGCGCCGCGTGGTGTCGCGCGAGGAGGCGGCCGAGTATTTCCGCGGCATCGGCGAGAAGTACAAGGCCGAGATCATCGAGTCGATCCCGTCGAGCGACGAGATCAAGCTCTATTCGCATGGCGGCTTCACTGACCTCTGCCGCGGCCCGCACGTGCCGTCCACCGGCAAGCTCAAGGTCTTCAAGCTGATGAAGGTGGCGGGCGCCTACTGGCGCGGCGACTCGAAGAACGAGCAACTGCAGCGCATCTACGGCACGGCCTGGGCGAAGAAGGAAGACCAGGAAGCCTACCTGCACATGCTCGAGGAAGCGGAAAAGCGCGACCACCGCAAGCTCGCCAAGCAGCTCGACCTGTTCCACATGCAGGAGGAGTCGCCGGGCATGGTGTTCTGGCACCCGAAGGGCTGGACGCTCTGGCAGCAGGTCGAGCAGTACATGCGCCGTCGCGTGAACGAGGCCGGTTATCTCGAGATCAAGACGCCGATGATCATGGATCGCTCGCTGTGGGAGGCCTCGGGCCACTGGCAGAACTATCGCGAGAACATGTTCACGACCGAATCGGAGAAGCGCGACTACGCGATCAAGCCGATGAACTGCCCGGGCCACGTCCAGGTGTTCAACCACGGCCTGCGCTCGTACCGCGACCTGCCGCTGCGCTATGCCGAGTTCGGCTCGTGCCACCGCAACGAAGCCTCGGGTGCGCTGCATGGCCTGATGCGCGTGCGCGGCTTCGTGCAGGACGATGCGCACATCTTCTGTACCGAGGACCAGTTCATCTCCGAGTCGATCGCGTTTAACGAACTCGCGATGAGCGTCTACAAGGATTTCGGGTTCGATCAGATCTCGATCAAGCTGTCGCTGCGCCCTGACCAGCGCGCCGGCACGGACGAGACCTGGGACCGTGCCGAGCAGGGCCTGCGCGACGCGCTGACCGCCTGCGGTCTGGAATGGGAAGAACTGCCGGGCGAGGGCGCTTTCTACGGCCCGAAGATCGAGTACCACATCAAGGACGCGCTCGGTCGCTCCTGGCAATGCGGCACGCTGCAGCTGGACATGGTCCTGCCGGAGCGGCTCGGCGCCGAGTATGTCGCCGAGGACAACAGCCGCCGCCGGCCCGTCATGCTGCACCGGGCGATCGTCGGTTCGATGGAGCGTTTCCTCGGGATCCTGATCGAGCACCATGCCGGCGCGATGCCGTCCTGGCTGGCTCCGGTGCAGGTCGTGGTGATGAATATTGCGGAAAATCAAGCCGAATATGTACGGTCGCTGAGCCAATCGTTGCAAAAACAAGGGCTTAGGGTTGAGGCCGATTTGCGCAACGAGAAGATTAGCTATAAAATACGCGAGCACACGCTCGAAAAAGTGCCGTACCTGCTGGTGGCAGGCGACAAGGAGCGTGAAGCACAAACGGTAGCCGTGCGTGCCCGTGGCGGCGTCGATCTTGGCGTAATGCCGGTCGAAGCCTTCGTTGAGCGTCTGCAGCAGGATCTGCGGGCGTTCAAGTAACCGCCCTGGCAGCGCGGCTCGTTTTTTTAATTTTTAGAGGAAACGTAACATCGCTACTGATAAGTCGTCGCATCGCATCAACGGTGAAATCAATGCGCCGGAAGTGCGTCTGGTCGGAGTCGATGGGGAACCCATCGGCATCGTGAAACTCGCCGATGCCTTCCGCAAGTCGGAAGAGCTGGATGTTGATCTGGTGGAGATCGCGCCGCAGGCCGTCCCCCCCGTTTGCCGTCTGATGGATTACGGCAAGTTCAAGTACCAGGAATCGAAGAAGCAGCACGAGGCGAAGCTGAAACAGAAGGTCATCCAGGTCAAGGAAGTCAAGTTCCGCCCGGGTACCGACGACGGTGACTACAACGTCAAGCTTCGCAACCTGACGCGCTTCCTCGAGGAAGGCGACAAGACGAAGATCACGTTGCGTTTCCGCGGCCGCGAAATGGCTCACCAGGAAATCGGTATGCGCATGCTGGAACGCCTGCGTACCGATCTCGACGAGTTCGGCCAGGTCGAGCAGATGCCGAAGATGGAAGGGCGCCAGATGATCATGGTGCTCGCTCCGAAGAAGAAGAAGTGATCGCGAGGCTGCCGTGCCCGGCACGGCGGCCAGCACGAAGTTCGGCGGGTGGCCCGGCAGGGCGGCTCGCCAACATGACGGCGCGCGGGCAGTGTGCGCGTCGTACACAAGTGGACTGGGTTTCAAAGGGCGGAGCCAGGGCGCAAGCCAGCCGCACACCCACCTCCATCTAATAAACTGGAGTTGTTATGCCTAAGATGAAGACCAAGAAGAGCGCTGCGAAGCGCTTCGTGGTGCGTCCGGGCGGTACCGTCAAGCGCGGTCAAGCCTTCAAGCGTCACATCCTGACCAAGAAAACCACGAAGAACAAGCGTCACCTGCGCGGCGCAACGGCAGTTCATGATTCCGATCTGAACTCCGTCCGCGCGATGCTCCCGTTCGCGTAACCCCTAACTGATACTCCAAGGAGAGAAACATGCCTCGAGTCAAACGTGGGGTAACCGCGCGGGCCCGTCACAAGAAGATCATCAACCTGGCCAAGGGTTATCGCGGTCGCCGCAATAACGTCTACCGCATCGCCAAGCAGGCGGTGATGCGTGCCGGTCAGTACGCTTATCGCGACCGTCGCAACAAGAAGCGTGTGTTCCGCGCACTGTGGATCACGCGTATCAATGCGGCAGTCCGTCAGCACGACATGACCTACAGCGTGTTCATCAACGGCCTGAAGAAGGCTTCGATCGAACTCGACCGTAAGGTGCTGGCCGATATGGCGGTGTTCGACAAGGCTGCTTTTGCCGCGATCGTCAAGCAGGTGAAAGCCGCCGTTGCAGCCTAATTGCGAAATTAGCACTGCGTGGTCAGTTGCAGCGAGGATCCGGTAGTCACGGCCGCTGCAGCGAAAACGGGGCTCATCCGAGCCCCGTTTTTGTTGGATCGAGCGATTCGCTCGCCGAGAACGATTGACGTTGGAAATGATGGGATCAATGGATCTGGACCAGATTGTCGCTGACGCGAAGCAGGCCTTCGAACAGGCTGCCGATATCACCACGCTCGAAAACGAGAAGGCACGCTTTCTCGGCAAGTCGGGCGCGCTGACCGAGCTGTTGAAAGGGCTCGGCAAGCTCGATCCCGAAGCGCGCAAGACCGAGGGCGCGCGCATCAATGTCGCCAAGCAGCAAGTGGAAGGCGCGCTCACCGCGCGACGCCAGGCGCTTGCCGACGCGCTGCTCAACCAGCGCCTCGCCTCCGAGGCGATCGACGTCACGCTGCCGGGCCGCGGCGCCGGTGCGGGCAGCCTGCACCCGGTGATGCGCACCTGGGAACGCGTCGAACAGATTTTCCGCTCGATCGGCTTCGATGTCGCCGATGGTCCCGAGATCGAAACCGACTGGTACAACTTCACCGCACTGAACAGCCCCGAGAATCATCCGGCGCGTTCGATGCAGGACACCTTCTACGTCGACGGCAAGGATGCGCAGGGGCGCCAGCTGCTGCTGCGCACCCACACCAGCCCGATGCAGGTGCGCTATGCGCGCATGAACAAGCCGCCCATCAAGGTGATCGCCCCGGGCCGCACCTATCGCGTCGACAGCGATGCGACCCATTCGCCGATGTTCAACCAGGTCGAAGGCCTGTGGATCGAGGAGAACGTCAGCTTCGCCGATCTCAAGGGCGTCTACACCGACTTCCTGAAGAAGTTCTTCGAGCGCGACGACATCCTGGTGCGTTTCCGCCCCTCGTATTTCCCGTTCACCGAGCCCTCGGCCGAGATCGACATGATGTTCGAGCACGGCAAGAACGCCGGCAGGTGGCTCGAGATCTCGGGCTCCGGCCAGGTGCACCCGACAGTGATCCGCAACATGGGTCTGGACCCGGAGCGCTATATCGGCTTCGCGTTCGGCAGCGGCCTCGAGCGTCTCACGATGCTGCGCTACGGCGTGCAGGACCTGCGCCTGTTCTTCGAGAACGATCTGCGCTTCCTTCGCCAGTTCGCGTGAGCCCGGCGCGTGGCGCGCGTCGTTCGACGCGAGCCGCGCCGCGCTGTATCGATCTAACCTGTTTCGAACGTAGACACCCATGCAATTCCCTGAATCCTGGTTGAGAACCTTTGTCGATCCGCAACTGACGACCGACGAGCTGTCGCATGCGCTGACGATGGCCGGCCTCGAGGTCGAGTCGCTGCGCGCCGCCGCGCCGCCGACCTCGCGGATCGTCGTCGGCCGCGTGCTCGAGGTGGTCAAGCACCCGGGCGCGGACAAGCTGAACGTCTGCCAGGTCGATGCCGGCACCGGCACGACGCTGAACATCGTCTGCGGCGCCCCGAACGTGGCGCCCGGCATCAAGGTGCCGGTCGCGCTGGTCGGCGCGGAGCTGCCGCCCGCCGAAGAGGGCGGCAAGCCGTTCCTGATCAAGCTCTCGAAGCTGCGCGGCGTCGAAAGCCAGGGCATGCTCTGCTCGGCTCGCGAGCTGAAGCTGTCCGAGGATCACAGCGGCCTGCTGGTGCTGCCCGAGGACACGCCGATCGGCCAGGACATCCGCGACACGCTGAACCTGAACGACACGATCTTCGAGATCAAGCTGACGCCGAACAAGGCGGACTGCCTGTCGGTGTACGGCATCGCGCGCGAAACCGCCGCGATCACCGGCGCGCCGCTCAAGCCCGTCGCCTTCCCGCCGGCCAAGGTCGAGCTCGATGAGACGCTGCCGGTGCGCATCTCCGCGCCCGATCTGTGCGGCCGCTTCTCGGGCCGGGTGATCCGCGGCGTGAACGCGCGCGCGAAGACGCCGCTGTGGATGGTCGAGCGCCTCGAGCGCGCGGGCCAGCGCAGCGTCTCGGCCCTGGTCGACATCTCGAACTACGTGATGTTCGAGCTGGGCCGGCCCTCGCACGTGTTCGACCTGGACAAGATCCACGGCGGCATCGACGTGCGCTGGGGCAAGCGCGGCGAGACGCTCAAGCTGCTGAACGGCAACACGGTGGAGCTCGACGAGCAGGTCGGCGTGATCGCCGACCAGAGCCAGGTCGAGAGCCTGGCCGGCATCATGGGCGGCGACAGCACGGCCGTCACGCTCGACACCACGAATATCTATCTCGAGGCCGCCTTCTGGTGGCCCGACAGCATCCGCGGCCGGGCGCGCAAGTACAACTTCTCGACCGATGCCGCGCATCGCTTCGAGCGCGGCGTCGACTATTCGACCACCGTCGAGCACATCGAGCGGATCACCCAGCTGATCCTCGATATCTGCGGCGGCCAGGCCGGCCCGGTCGACGACCAGGCGGTGAACCTGCCGTCGCGCGCGCCGGTGACGATGCGCGTGTCGCGCGCCAATCGCATCATCGGCGTGGCGGTGGCGGCCGAGGAGATCGCCAGCATCTTCACGCGCCTGGGCCTGAGCTTCACGCAGGACGGTGACAGCTTCGCGGTGACGCCGCCGCCGCATCGCTTCGACATCGAGATCGAGGAAGACCTGATCGAGGAAGTCGCGCGGATCTACGGCTTCGAGCGGATCCCGGCACGCCCGCCGGTGGCGACCAGCGAGATGCGCGCAACCAACGAGACGCAGCGCTCGATCCACACGATCCGTCATGCGCTGGCCGCGCGCGACTACGCGGAAACGGTCAACTTCAGCTTCGTCGATGCGGACTGGGAACGCGATTTCGCCGGCAACACCAACCCGGTGCGCCTGCTCAATCCGATCGCCAGCCAGCTCTCGGTGATGCGCACCACGCTGTTCGGCAGCCTGGTCAGCGTGCTGCGCCACAACCTGAACCGTCGCGCCGATCGCGTGCGCGTGTTCGAGACCGGCCGCGTCTACCTGGCCGATGCCGAGGTGGCGGCGGGCGAGCTGAGCGTGGAGGGCTACCAGCAGCCCAAGCGCGTCGGCGCGCTGGCCTATGGCCCGCTGCTCGACGAGCAATGGGGAGCGCCGACGCGGCAGGTCGACTTCTTCGACGTGAAGGGCGACCTCGAGGCGCTGCTCGCGCCGGCCGTCGCGCGTTTCGTGAAGGCCGAGCATCCGGCGCTGCACCCGGGCCGCAGCGCGCGCATCGAACTCGATGGTCGCGCGGTGGGCTGGATCGGCGAGCTGCATCCGCGCCTGATGCAGCAGTACGAACTGCCGCATGCGCCGGTGATGTTCGAGATCGACGCCGAGGCTTTGATCGCGCGCGCGCTGCCGGCGCCGACCGAGGTGTCGAAGTTCCCGCCGGTGCGTCGCGATATCGCCGTGGTGGTCGACCAGCAGGTCGAGGTGCAGGCCTTGTTCGACGCGATCAAGGGGGCGTTGTCGGGCGAGGCATGCAAGTTCGTCCAGAAGGTTGTACTCTTTGACGAATTTCGTGCAAAATCAAACACTTCCGGTGGATTGGCGGCGCACGAGAAAAGCCTGGCATTCCGCGTCACCCTGCAGGATCCGGCCGGGACGCTGCAGGACGAGACGGTCGATCTCGCGATCCAGGCCCTCGTCGAGAGCATGCGGGTCCACGGCGCGCGACTGCGCGGCTGATACGCGGAAGCCGGCCGGGATGCAGCAGGTTCCGGCCGGTTTTGACCAGGGATAATGCGCAAGTTTTGCAGATATGAATGACATGAACTCGAGTGAATTCGAAGCCCTTCTGACGGCGCAGCGCAGCGCCCTGAACCGCGACGTGGCAGCGGCGCCGTCCGGCGAGACGCCGACGCTGACGAAGGCCGAGCTCGCGGAACTGCTGTTCGACAGCGTCGGGCTCAACAAGCGGGAAGCCAAGGACATGGTCGAAGCCTTCTTCGAGGTGATCCGCGACGCGCTCGAGAATGGCGAGAGCGTGAAGCTGTCCGGCTTCGGTAACTTCCAGTTGCGCGACAAGCCGCAACGGCCGGGCCGCAACCCGAAGACGGGCGAGGCGATTCCGATTGCTGCGCGTCGTGTCGTCACCTTCCATGCGAGCCAGAAGCTGAAGGCGCTCGTCGAGAACGGCTCGGACACGCCGATCACACGCTGACCGGCACATTCGTGCCGCCGCGCGGTTTGCCCGCGCTTACCGACGGTTGACTGACGATGACATCGACGGTTGAGAAAGTCGTGTTGCCCCCGATTCCCGCGAAGCGCTACTTCACGATCGGTGAGGTCAGCGAGTTGTGCGGCGTGAAGCCTCATGTGCTGCGCTACTGGGAACAGGAGTTTACGCAGTTGCGTCCGGTCAAGCGTCGCGGCAACCGGCGTTATTACCAGCACCACGAGGTGCTGTTGATCCGGCGAATTCGCGAACTGCTGTACGAGCAGGGCTTCACCATCAATGGCGCGCGCAACCGGCTCGATTCGCATGGTTCCGATCGCGGCATGCCGACCGAGCAGGAAGAGATGTTTCCGGCCGCGCAGGCCGAGGCCGCGTCGGCCGGGCAAGCGGTGGATGTCGACCAACTGCGGCGTGCTTTGATCGACGTGATCGACGTGCTGGAGCGCAAGTAGGCGGCATCGTCGCCGTGCATGCAGGATCTTGTGAAAAAGCCCGCCAGGCTTGTTGCCTGGCGGGCTTTTTTCATCGTCGCGACGCCGATAGGCAGCGGCGTGCTCAGGGTGCCAGCGGATTCGCGCGCCCGAGATCGACCAACAGGGTGCCGTCGGCCGTCATGCGAACCGAGCCCTTCGAGACCTGCTCGCGATAGCCGTAGAGATCGAAACGCATCGCCCCTGGCTGCGCGGTGTTCTCGATCAGCGCGCGCAGGTTGGTCTCCAGCACGTTGAACATCTTCATGTCGCCGCCTTCCATCCAGATGTAGCTGCTCGCGTTGGTGCCGGGTTTCGGCAGCGGCGGCGCGTCGGGTGCGCGATGGAAGCTGAGCCGCAGGCCGGCCGGCTCGACGCGCACCTGCGCGAGCTGGCCCTTCAACACGGGCGGCGGGAACACCGTGTACTGGTCGAGCACCAGCGCGTCGCCGCGCAGTTCCGCGCCGCGCCGGCGCAGCGGCGTCAGCGAGGCCAGCTCGATGCCGAGCGCGCGCAGCAGCGTCGCCTGCGGCACACCGAGCACCGAGACCTGCGAGGGCGTGTAGGCGATATGGCGCCCGTCGAGCACCGAGAGCGTGCCCGTCATCGAGGTCGGCAGCCAGACGCCGGGCGGGACGTGATTCCACAGCCGGATGCCGCCGGTCACGCGCAGCTTGTCGCCGTCGGGCGCGAGCTTCAGGTCGTTGAGCGCGCGCGGCGTGTAGTCGAGCAGGTAGTCGTTGAACAGCGCATTCATGGCCGGCCAGGTCTCGAGCACCGAGCCGCCGAGGATGCGGATTTCGTACTGGTTCGGATCGTCGAGATCGACCGGTTCCCCGGCGCGGCGCGGCACCATCTGCGCGTCGAGCTGGTCGACGTGGAAGCCGATCTGGCCGGCGATGCTGAAATCCACGTTGCGCAGCTGGATCGCCGTGGTCCGGCTCGAGACGTGCCGCTCGTCGGCCGGCGCGCCGGTGGCGGCGTTCACGGCCAGCGAGGCGCCGCCGCCGGGCAGGGCTTCGGAGAACCAGCGCTGGCGCGCGTCGCGCAAGGCTGCCTGCTGGGTCTTGACGAAGCTGTCGTTCAGGCGCGCGCCGGCCGAGCCGATCGCGTCCGGCGGCGGTTTCGCGCCGGCATAGGACGGGATGTGGATGGTCATCGCGCCGCTCGGCGCGAAGCTGAAGTAACCGGTCGAGACCTGGCCGCGATAGTGGTAGAGATCGAACACGAAGGGCTCGGCCTTCGTCGCGGGCCGGGCCGGACCGATCAGGATGTCGGCGTTCATCGGCATCGAGCGCATGAACTTCACGTCGCCGCCGCGGATCAGCATGGCCTGCTGCGGCGCGCCCTCGGGCATCGCGAAACCGGCTCCGGTGCCGTCGTCGAAGGCGAGGTCGAGCCCGTCTGGCGTGATGCGCAACGCGACCACCTTCAGCTTCAATTGCGGCGGCGGCATCAGCTTGTCGACCTGCATCACCAGGTCGTCGCCGGACAGCTTCGCCACCGGCGTGTCGATCTTCAGCAGGTCCGCCATCTTCACGTTGGCCGCGCGCATCACCGGGTTTGCGTCCAGCCCCTGCACGCGGACCTCGGTGGGATGGAATACCAGCGCGGTGCCGTCGCGCACCGAGAGCTTGCCGGTCAGCGAGAACGGCACCCAGCCGCCGCGCTGCATCTCGCCCTGCAGATGGATCACGCCGTCGCCTGCCGAGACCTGCAGCTTGCGCAGCGGCGCGCCGCGATAGCCGAACAGGTAGGTATTGAAGACCGCAGTGAGCTTGCTGTCGTCGAGCGTGACGATGCCGCGATGCACGTCGATGCCGAAGCTGGAGGGATCGTCGAAGACGATCGGGGCGCCGGGGCGGGTCGGGCGCAGCGTGGCCGACAACTGGTGGACGTAGAAGCCGAGCTCGCCGACGATGCGGAAATCGACATCGCGCAGCATCGTGATCGCGCCGTCCTGGCCCGAATCGCGCAGGCTGAGCGGCCGCGATCGCGTGACGGGAATCGAGCCGAGCGAGGGCAGGCTGCTCGCGATCTGCTGCTCGCGCCGCAGTTGCTCGGCCTTGTCGCGATCGATTTTCGGCAGGCTGCCGCCCGCGGTCGTGGCCGGGTTCGCCGAAGGTTCGGCGCAGCCGGTGGCGAGCAGCGAGGCCGCGAGCGCGAGCGCGGCGAGCGCACGCGTCAGGCCCTGGCCGCAGCTCGCGCGACGCGCAGGCGCGAAACGCGTGCGCCAGGCACGCGATGCCGGTGTTCGCATGATGTTCGTCTCCCTGTCGATCGGTCCGTGATGGCGTCGAGCCGTCCGGCCGCGGTGTCGGTGCGATTCCGACTGCCGGGAAGTCTGGCACGAGGGGCCTAGAGAAGCGGTACCAAACAAACGCTCGGCGTGTTGCGGCGCGGCGGATGACGTTCCGGTGCGAAAGGCGGCGATCGCGCGGATCGAATTCAAACGCGCGAATTCAAACGAACGTATGAGTTGGCGTTAAAAATAGGGCGGAAGTGAAGGTGGAAATCGCCACGAATTTCGTGGTAGATCGCCATTGCGACGTCACGTGCGAGGCGTATCATCGCCGCAATAACGATCAAACAAGATTTCAACGATGCACGTGGGGAATGAAATGAAGGCAGTGTGGAAGCGTTTTCTGGCCGACGAGACGGGTGTGACCGCGGTCGAGTATGGATTGATCGGCGGTTTCGTGGTCGGGGCCGCGGCGCTGGGCGCAACCGCCTTGAGCAATAGCGTGGAAAGCCTGTTTTCGTTCGTCGCGAGCTTTTTCAACAGATTCTGACCCGCGGCGCTTTCTCCTGCCGGCCTTCCCGGGCCTGCCGCGCCGTCCGCCTCAGGATGGCAGTTCCCGAACCAGTTGCCCGAGCCGTTCGACCGCCGCCTCGATGCGCGAATCGAACGGCATGCCGGCGCTCAGCCGCAGGCAGTGACCGAAGCGGCCGGTATTCGAGAACATCGAGCCGGGGCTGATGCGGATGCCCTCGTGCAGGGCACGATCGAACAGCCGGTCGGTATCGGTTCGCCCGGGCAGCGTCACCCATAGCAGCAGACCCGCCGCCGGACGAGTGAGCTCGGTGCCGGCGGGGAAATGCTCGGCGATCGCTTGGGCGAGCAGGGCGCGTTGCCGCGCGAGCTGCGTCTGCATGCGCCGCATCTGGCGATGGAAGGCGCCGCTCGTCAGGTAGTCGGCCACGGCCAGTTGCGGGATCTCCTCGCGGTGGCGCGACACGGCGTACATCAGCATCTCGATCCGGTTCTGCCATTTGCCGCCCGTCAGCCAGCCGATGCGCGCGCCGGGCGACACGGTCTTGTTCAGCGAACTGCAGTGGATCACGTTGCCGCTGCGATCCCAGGACTTGAGCGGGCGCGCATGCGCGGGATTGGGCAGCAGCGCGCCGTAGCTGTCGTCCTCGATGAGCGGGACGCCGCTTCGCTCGCAGGATTCGACCAGCCGCGCCTTGGCATCGTCCGGCATGATGCTGCCGAGCGGATTATGCAGGGCCGGCGTGCAGATCACGGCCTGCACGCCGCCCGGGCGGCGCAGGGCGATCTCGAGGGCTTCCGGCGAGAGGCCGCGTTGCGGATCGGTCGGCAGTTCCAGCGCGCGCAGCCCCAGCGATTCGAGGATCTGCAGGATGCCGAAGTAACAGGGCGATTCGATCGCGACTACGTCGCCCGGCGAGGTGACGGCCCGCAAGGCGAGCGACAGGGCCTCGCTGCAGCCGTGGGTGACGAGCACGGCGCCGGGGTCGAGGTCCAGCCCGCGCGTGATCGAGACGCGCGCGATTGCCTCCTTCAAGCGGGAGACGCCGCCGGGATCGGGGCTGGCATCGTAGAGACTCGGGCGGGCGCGCAGGATGCGCAGCGCATGATTCTTCAGGGCCGCGCCCGGATACATCGCCGGCGCGCAGACCGCCCGCGCCAGGTCGACCTCGGGCGCGCGTTGCATGGCGCGCGCGAGCATCACCGAAATGCGCTCGTGGACGCCCACGTAGTCGGCCGCATCGATACGCGGCTCGTCGGGTTCCGCGGCGCGGCCGGGCGGGTCGGCGTGAGGCGCCGCGGATCGCTTGGGATGACGAACGAAGTAGCCGGCCCTGGGCCGCGCCTCGACATAACCCTG
This sequence comes from Burkholderia sp. Ax-1720, assembly GCF_011753035.1. Taxonomy (NCBI): domain Bacteria; kingdom Pseudomonadati; phylum Pseudomonadota; class Betaproteobacteria; order Burkholderiales; family Burkholderiaceae; genus Burkholderia; species Burkholderia sp. Ax-1720. The sequence continues at coordinate 34,242 of NZ_VWWK01000041.1, forward strand.
CCGCTCCAGCAGGCGGCAGGCCTCGACCGTGGTCGCGAGCGAGACGCGATGCAGGTTGGCCAGCTCGCGCAGCGAGGGCAGGCGCTCTCCGACAGGCAGCAGGCCGGTCTCGATCGCCCGGCTGTAGTGCGCGGCGATGGTGCGGTATTTGTGGGTCATGTCTCGGGCAGGAAGCCGGGTGCGGGCGGAAATTGTAGCAACGCGGCCGTGCTTCGAGCGGCTCGCTATACCGGTCGATTTTCCGTTTTTCTGTATGTGTCGCGCGCGGCGGGCATGCGCGAAGATGGGCTTCGACTCGTGTCGCCCGTGGCCTGGTTCCGTGGCGCCGAGCCCCAGCCACCGCGGCGCACGCCGCGATCGACGAAAATCCGCCTTGAAACCCAGTCTGCCCATGTCTCGCGTCTTGCCCGGGGAGTCGACCGACAGCTATCGCTGGACCGTGCTCGGCGTCGCCGCCCTGGCACAGACCACCGCGTCGATCACGGCACAGGGCCTCTATACGCTGATGCCTTCGTTGCAGGCGGCGTTTCACCTGTCGGAGGCGGCCGGCGCGCTGGCGATCAGCGCCTTGAACGGCGGCCAGGTCGTGACCATGCTGATGCTCGGTTGGCTGATCGATCGCTTCGGCGAACGCCGCGTGGTTGCATCGACGATGAGCATGATGGGCCTGGCCGCCATGCTCGGCGCCTGGATGGCGCCGTCCTTTCCGGTGCTGCTGGGGTTCATCGCGATGATCGGCGCCACCTACGCCTCGGTGCAGCCCGGCGGCACGCGCGCCATCGTCCGCTGGTTCCCGCCGCGGGAGCGCGGCATGGCGACCGGCGTCAGGCAGGCCGGCTTGCCGCTCGGCACCGCGCTGGCGGCCATGGCGCTGCCGCTGCTGGCAGCGACCCAGGGCTGGCGCCTCGCGCTGGTCGTGCAGGGGGCGATCGGCCTGGCCGGCGGCGCGCTGTTCGCGCTGCTGCATCGCGACGAACGCAAGGCGCCGGGCCTGCCGTCGGCCGCGCCGCCGGGGCTGCTGACCTCGATCCGGCTGGTAGCCGGCCACACCGTGCTCTGGCCGGTGATGGCGGCGGGCGCCGCGATGGTCGCGTTCCAGTACACCTTCGCGACGCATGCGATCCCGTTCGTCGCCGCGCGTTTCCATTACCCGCTGGTGGCCGCGGCCTTGCTGTTCTCGCTGTCGCAGTGGTTCGGGATCCTGGGGCGCGTCGGGCTCGCCTGGCTCAGCGACCGCTGGTGGCCGGGGCGCCGGCTGCGTTCGCTGGGCATGTGCATGGCGATCTGCATCGCCGTCGCGCTCGGCCTGCCGCTGTTGCCGGCCGAGACGCCGAAGCTGGTGCTGGCCGTGATCTTCGGTGTCGTCGGGCTGGTCGGCGTCGGCTGGTATCCGCTCTATCTGCTGCAGATCGCCGAGATGGCGCCGAGCAGCGTGGTGGCCTCGACGCTCAGTTTCTCGATGACGCTGAACATGCTCGCGATCAGCATCCTGCCGCCGCTGTTCGGCGTGCTCGTCGACCGTTTTCGTTACGGCGCGGCGTGGAGCGCGCTGGCTTGCCTGGTGCTGCTGGGGGGCTTGGTGTTGTGGCGCGGAGCGAGCTTGTCGGGGCGTGCGTCACGGGCGCCGAAGGCATGAGAAGGAGAGATGCGGAAGCCTCCGATGAAAAAGTGCACGATGGTGGTTCTATCCTGGCAAACTGTCTGATATACTCTTTTTCTTTCGGGGCGTAGCGCAGCCTGGTAGCGTACCTGCATGGGGTGCAGGTGGTCGGAGGTTCAAATCCTCTCGCCCCGACCAGTAGTAGAAAGGCCGTCAGGGCTTTGTCCTGACGGCCTTTTGTCTATCTGAGCGGCCCGCGCAACTTGCTGTCGCGTCTCTCGGTTTCTTTCCTCGAACGCGTAGCGACGCCATCCCTTCCTTCCGCGCTGATGCCAGGCACCGCCGTTCGCTGTCCCTGAATGGTTTGTCGGTGAGACCGTGACATCGAATGCGTTCGATGGATTGAAGCGACCTGCACGTTCGCCTTGGCATCACCTCGCTGGCTGGGGCTGTTTTCGCGGTCCGTCGCTCACGACGAAATTATCCTGAGTAGCAGCGACTCGATGTCGGATCGGGCTTCGACTTACACGCGCTTGATAGCGATGTCGCAAAACATGCTGTGTTGAAGCGCGAAGCCGACTACCTTCCATCCACCGACGGTAACGAACTCATTCACGGCCTGCACGATTCCATATTCGGCATCGATATACGGGTCATACATCACGTAGTCGTTGAAGATCAGGGTTCCGTCCTGCTTCAGCGCGTATTGCGAGAGATCAGCATCTCGCTTCACGTTATCGTAATCGTGGCCTGCGTCGATGTAGATCATGTCGAACGAATCGCGAGGAAGGTCCGGAATGCGCTCGAAGCTCAGGCCTTTATGGACGGTCATCCTGTCACCCAGGAAAGCAAACCGATCCTTGTAAAACTGGTGGTGCGTTTTGCCTTGCAATAGCACTTCCTGCGGAATGCCCCAGTGGATCGGGTATTTTTCCATTTCAAACAAGTCGATTGCGACGAATTGTGATGGCTGAAGGATATCGATCAGGAACTTGGAAAATTCCCCGTGAGCGACACCAATTTCTGAAATGACGCCGCCGACGGGCAGGTTCAACCCCTTGATCATCTCGAATCGGTTAGCGAACAGTTTCGCACCATCCACATGCTCGTGCGAGAGCTCAGGAAATTGCGAATTTTTGCAAGTCATATGCAATGTCTCTCACTGTGAAAACGCGGTCCTGGGACATCGATCCTATCTGATCCGCGATGAAGCCTACTCATTTTCGGTGCGCGATTTTGTTTCCCCAAGTAAACAGGCTTGACTCATACATCTCCTCGCACCGGGAATTTTTGTGACCTTCGCATAACAGGCCGGAGTTGTAATTTTTTGTTTCGGGGCCAGATGCATCATTCACATACCCATGCTGGGAACTCGAAAGACCCGCATCGGCAGAGGCCGATGCGGGTTTTTTTCGTCTGTGCGCCTTCCATCGGCAGGGAGGGGCGGTGATCCCCTTATTCCGTCAGGTCGGCCGTCCATGCCACCGGGCAACCTGAAGCGCCGGGATCGTTCCGGGAGACGATGTCGAAGCCCGTGGTGCCGAGGTCCTGGCACACGATTTCACCTGGGGCGTTGTTGGCGAAGCCGATCGCCCAGGCGCGGAGCTGAGACGGATCCGGCGGGTAAGAGAGGCCATGTGCGACAGCAACCAGGCGATCCGTTTGCGGAATGACCGTCTTGCCCCGGCTTTTCAGCACCATCCCCGAGCCCTGCAGCCCATACTTCATGCCAAGCGTCAGCGCGGGCGGAAGCTTCGAATTCCAGTTGCAGAGATCGACGCGTCCGTCGACACCTGGCCCTACCCCGAGCGATTCGTCGCCATTGAAGGTCACGTTGGAAATGCGCGTGCGCTGGGCATAGTTCAGGTTGATGTCCATCGTGCACGGGTCGACGTGATAAAAGGTTTCGTCCTCGATCAGGACATCGTAGGCGGCGGTGCCGACCGCCTGGCCGTTGAAGTAGATGCCCGCCTCCTGCCAGCCCGAATACGTGTTGTTGCTCAAATGAGGCGTGCCGACCGCGCCGATTGCATATACGCCGAATTGCGCTCCGCTGGCACCGGCATTTCGACCCATCCAGTTGCAATCGAGCTTGATGTTATTGACGGTTGCCGCGGTGGCATCGAGGATCACCGCCTGGCCGTTGACGATCTGGTCGAAGATATTGCCCTGAATCCTGACTTCCAATCCGGCTTTCAGATTGATGCAATAGGTTGCCGGCGACTGGCCGAGCAAGACCTTCAGCCTGCTGATGCCGATGCCCTCGGGCGCGCCCTTGCTACCGTCCGTGGTGGTTTTTTCGATAAGAACGCCATTGCCGCCGAGCATGAGGATGTCGGAAATCTCCGAATTCATCATGTTGTCGAGCGAGTGGATGTGGATCTCGTTCGAGACGTACATGCCGCCCTTGATGATCGCGCGATCTCCCGCCAGCCAGGTTACGCCTTCGGTGAATCCGCCCACGTACCCGGGCGAGATCAGCACGGGCTTGTCGTCCCAGCCTTTGTCGACCTGCAGGAACGATTGGGCGTTTCCATTCGCGTTGTCGAAGCTGCCGCCGACGAGGGAGGTCAAGCCGGCCGTGATCCTGAACAGGGATTTCACTGGCGCCAATGCCTTGATCGTTGCGCCGTGGACCAGCACGTCGATGCCTTCCGCGATATCCAGCGTTGCTGAAACGCCGAACGAGCCGTACGGAATTTCGATCACGCCGCCGCCATGGGCCTGCAGCAAGGCGGCAGCCGCATTGAATGCCGCAACCAGGTCGCCCCCGGTGCGCGATGCGCCGCCGGCAAAGGCGGGATCGCAGACATTCACGCGCAGACCGCGCAGATAGGCCATGCGCTGCAGGATGGCGCTGGCCTGCGTGTTCCGGACGGTGGTGCCATCGCTGCTGTCGATGCCGTTCACGTCGGCCCATGCAGCGGCACCTTCGCTGAGCGAAGTGGAAATCTGTCCATCCGTGTACGCCTTGAGATTCTCGATCGGGACGTCGGCGGTCTGGCCGGTGACCACGCCGGTCAGCGTGTCGCCGGTTGCGAGAATGCGCCCGTCGAGAGGATATGTGCCTTGTTTGCCCATGTTCGTCACCGCGCGTCGATTGGATTGCCGTTGGTGTCCAGAATGCCGTCTCCACTCGTATCCAGGATCGGATCGGGCGGCGGCTCCGTGCTGCTGTATTCATCGATCGGCGTTCGAGTCCCAGGATCGGAAGCCGGGATGACCGGGCGAGTCGTTGAGGTGATTTTCAAATCAACTCCTGTTGGCTCTGATGGCGCGGCGGCGCCATTGGGGGATGGAAGCGAAGCGTCATGGACGCTGGGCGTTAATGCTTGGTGATCGCTTCGAGAACTTGCCTGCAGCGGCGTGAAGTCATTTTTAGGGATTCGTTTTCGTGCGTCGCGACGTGCTGAATGTCACGAAGCCGACGACACCAGGTCGAGACCGGCCGCGAGACCGGGAAGGTAGTGGCGGCGCATTCGGGCGGGCGCCTGGACGGGAAGGATTCGCGTGCGGTATCGAGGTGGATAAGGGGGGGCGAGATTCCGTCGTCGATCAAGGCATGGTGGGCGGCGCAGGATCGGTGAGCCATACGGCCATTTTTTCTGCCGTCCGAAAAGGACGCTGGCCGACGGTGGCGATCTTCGTGTCCGATGTTCAAAAAACGCCGGAATAGCGCCTGGTTGATCAGGAGAGAATTCGTGACGCCCCCTGTTTTCGCCCGCCGTGCCGGCGATCTGCTGATTTTCTTGCGGTCCCCGGTACAAACGACAGCCTGCTTTTTGCACTTGACGGCGCGAGCCCGGTAAAATGCGCGGTTGATCCACGGAAAAGTGCCCGTGGCCTCTAAGCCGGAAGGATTCCCTGAACATGTCTGATCTTCGTCTTACCAAGCGGTTTGCGGTTGTGCTGGCAACCGGCGCGTTCGTGGCAGGGTGCAGCTCGCCGTCGCCCACGAAAATCGACTACAAGAGCGATTCCCGGGTCAAGGAGGTGTCGCTCGCAGTGCCGCCGAACATGATGGATGAAACCGCCGACCAGCGTTCGCTGCCGCCGGTCAACGGCGAAACCTCGCTGTCGAGCCTGCAGCAGACGCAGCAGGTCGCGCCGCAGTCCGATACGGCCGTGGTGCCCGTCACGCCGGGCATGCACCTGCAGCGCGACGGCACCGAGAGCTGGCTCGTCATCGATGACCAGGCGCCCGCCGCGGTCTGGCCGCAGATCCGCCGTTTCTGGCAGGAGCAGGGTTTCCTGCTCGTGATCGACCAGCGCGACAAGGGCGTGATGGAAACCGACTGGAACGAGACGCATCCGTCGGTCAACCAGGGCCTGATCCGCGGCGTGATCACCAAGGCGATGGGCAATTCCTACGTGACGGCCGAGCGCAACAAGTACCGCACGCGGCTCGACGCCGCGCCCAATGGTGGCACCTACGTGTTCATCAGCCAGAAGGGCATGCGCGAGGCCCTGACCGGTACGAACAACGATTCGAGCAAGTGGGAAACCCGGCCGAACGATCCGGCGCTCGAGACCGAATACCTGAAGCGCCTGATGGCCGTGCTGGCGCAGAACGACGCGCGGGCCAAGGCCGGCGGTACCACGGCGGCAGCCGTGGCGGCACCGTCCGCCGCGGCTGCCGATGCGAAGAAGGGCGGCGATGCAGCGGCAGCGGCGGTGGCCGCACAGAACGTCGCCAACTCGGCGGCGCCGGCTCGCTCCTCCGGCCGCGTCGTCAGCGGCGACGTGCCCGACGTGCCGTCGGAGCTCACGCTCGGCGAGCCCTATGACCGTTCCTGGCTGCGTGTCGGGCTCGCGCTCGATCGCGCCAATTTCACGGTCGACGATCGCGATCGCACCAAGGGGCTCTATTACGTCAGCTACGTCGATCCGAAGGACCTGACCGCGGCCGAACAGGGCTTCTGGAGCCAGCTGTTCCACGGCAAGAAGGAAAAGACCGCGAAACAGTACCTCGTCAACGTCAAGGCGCTGACGCAGGACCAGACGCGCATCGCCATCGTCGACGCCAGCGGCAACATCGACTCGACCGGCCCGGCCCGCCAGATCATGGCGCTGCTGGCGAACCAGTTGCGCTGATCCGGTTCTCCGCCGCTTTCGAAAGCCCGCCATTCGGCGGGCTTTTTCTTTGATGCGCGCGAAACGATACGACGTTACGTAACGTTACCCGGTAACGAAACCGGTCAACGCCCGTTTAATTTCGATGTGCATGATTGTGAATTCAATTAAATCAACGAGTTAGGATGAAATTTTCGCCTGGCACGGAAGCTGCTGTTATATGTCGGAATGATGTTGCCCCGGCACATCGTTCGCGAGGCGGAACGGCATGGCGCCGGATCCGCCGTCGCGAATCGTTCGATGGCCCGATGCGCCTTGAGCATCGGCCCGGCTTGATGGCCCGTGCGCGAGCATGGGCCTCGTTGGCCCCGTCGCCTATCCTCGTAGGGCGACGGTTTTGCCCGCGCTTCGAAGGAAGCGCGGGCAATTTTTTTTGTGGGGCTGGAATCCTCGCGTCACGGCCGAGCCGCGAGGATTCGTGTACGCTGCCCATTTTCTTGACGGGAGTTCAGAGATGTCGGAAATCGCAGTGGTGGCCACGATCATCGCCAAGCCGGGGATGGAGGACAAGCTGCTGGAACAGGTCGGGACCATCGTCGGGCCGACTCGCCTCGAGGCCGGGGCGCTGCAATACGACCTGCACCGCGATCGCGACGATCCGCGGCGCTTCGTGTTCTTCGAGCGTTGGGAAAGCGAGGCGGCGCTGGCGGCGCACGCCCAGTCCGCGCATATCCTGGCCTACCGGAAGGCCGCGGCGGACTTCATCGACAGCGCGGAGATCCGCGTGATGCAGCGGATCGCCTGAAGGCGGGCAGTAGCGGGGCGGCGCGATGCCGCCCGCTTTCAATGTGATGCCTCAGTGCGCGTTCGGCACGTCGAGGATCAGGATGATGGTCCAGTCGGCGTCGCCGTCATGGTGATACTGCCGTTCGACCACGATGAACGGCTGCTGTTTGCCTTGCGGCCCCAGGAACAGCACGTCGCCTTCCATCGGCAGGCACTCGATCGGCGGCAGGGCGAGATACGCCTCGTCGGAGCCGCGCGGCATCAGTTGCTTGATCTTGTGCGTTGCCGCTTCGGTCCATTCGATGTCTAGCTGGATATTGCTCATTCTGTCCTCCGCACCGGAGTGCGCACGGGTGGAAAAGTCGGGTGCGCGACTTTAGCACAGCGTGCGCGATGTGCCGTGCCATGAAAAAAGCCGAACCCGGATCGACCGGATTCGGCTCGTGGCGGCCGCGCTGCCCGACAGGCTGCGGGGTAGGCGCTTACTGGCTGGCCGCCTCTGCCTTGGCGGCCTTCTTGCCGGCATGATGCTTCTTGCCCATATGGTGCTTCTCGTGCATCGGCTGCTCTTCACGCGCGGCACGCTGGGCGTCCTGCTGCTGTTGCAGAGCTTGGGCCCGCTGCTCGATTTCGGCGATCTTGGCCGGGTCGGTGATCGTCGTGATCGTCGTGCTTTCTTGCGCATAGGCCGCGCCAGCCAGAGCCGACATCGAAACCAGAATAGCCAGGGACATTTTCTTCATTGCTCTACCTCCGCTAAGTGGTGATGGACCCGAGTTTGCCGATCCGTCCGGCACTGCAACCGAGTGAGCCGAGTGTAGCAAAAGTGACGGATCAATGCACTTTCGGGCATCCTGAACGATCCGGCGTGTCGCGGTCGCGACAGTGGCGCGTGCCGACATGCGCGCGCCACGGACCTATGGACGGGCCGATTGATGCCCGCGGCTTGATGATGTGGCGGCGCCGTGACATCAGAACCAGCCGAGCCGCCGATACGCGTAAAATTGCATGATTCCGGCGATCTCGTGCAGGGCGCGCGAGGCCGCGGCGAAATTGTGCCAGACCGGGCGCCAGCCGAGAATCGGCTGCAACTGGTTCGCGTAGACGGGCTGCGGCTCGATATCGAAGCGCGCGAAATCGAGCAGGGCGCGGCGCATCTGGTACGAGGATGTCACGAGAATTGTCGCGTCGTAATGTTGGGCGAGTAGGATGGGTGCCGTGTACTTCGCGTTTTCGTAGGTCGTGCGGCTGCGCGTCTCGAGAATCAGATCGCGCTCGGCGACGCCGCGCTCGCGCAGCAGCGGCGCGTAGAGTTGGGCCTCGCTGATGCCATGGTGATGCGGATCGCCGCCTGTCACGATGATGTCGCATTGCGATGCGATTGCTTGGCATACCGAATGGAGTTCGGCGGCGCGGACGATGCGCGAGAGCGCGTCGTGGGGCGGTACCAGTTCCCCGTGGCGGTGCTCGATGCCGCCGCCGAGCAGGACGATGGCGGTACGCCCGCGCATCGCGGGCGCTTCGACCGGTTCGACCCCGGCTTCGGCCAGGGCGACCAGCGGCGCGGCCAGCCAGCCGGTGCCGATCGCCAGCAGCAGGGCGAGGCCGGTGGCGGCGATCGCGAAACGGCGCTTGCGCCAGAGGGCGGCTGCTACGAAGAGCAGCACAAATGAATCGAACAGAATCAATTTGAATGGGGTAAGGTAACTTTTTGCCCGCTCGGGTTCGACCGGTTCCAGGTGCCGCGAAATGTGGCGAGGAACGGGTAGGGAAGGCGCAGGTGGATCATGGGTAGCGTCCGCCTGTCGTTGCGTGGCGGTGTCGGCCGGAGCAGTCCCGGGCCGGCGAGGCCGCCAGCAGGATCGCTGTACTTTGAGAAAGAGTCCAGATGGCCACGTATTCCAACGAAGCAGTGCTCGATGCCTTGAGGCGCGTGCAATACCGGCAAGTCCCCTGGGCGCGGCGCCCTAACGTCTTCGGATACCTTCGCAGCCTGGGACTGATGGATACGGTACGCCAGAAGACGGTCGCGCCGGCCCCGGGCTTCCATGCTCCCGTCGACATCGCCGTGCTGACCGATACCGGCCGCGCCGAGTTCGCCAGGCTGGAACATGACGAAAAGCAACTGAGCTGGACCGATCGTCGTATCGACGACTACGTGCTGAGCGACGCGAGTGCGGTGTCGATCCTGGAAAGCCGCCTCTAGCATAGGGACTAGTCAAAAAAACGCCCGTATCGCGAGATACGGGCGGTACCGGGTACATTGCTGCTGCCAGGCTGTGCTCATGGCATTCGTTGTGACTGCCGGCCTCGCCCGCAGTTCCCGGCTTTCTGGATATTTGCCGCGGTGCCTAGCGTCGCGGCAGCGCGCCGGACGAGCGCGGCGGCGGAGCGCCGTGGATCCGGGCATTGCTGGCGATATCGCCGCGCAGGTCGCCGCGCGGCACCACGGCGGGCCGATCTGGCGGCGGCGCCGGTGGCGGATGTGCATGACCGGCATGCCCCGCTTGGCCGGGCGGCGTTCTCGCTGGCTGGTCGGCCAGTGCACGCGGGGCGAGCGCCAGGGCAAGCACCATGCTCGCGGTGGCGAGCAGCAAGTGGCTTGGCATGGTTCGGGCTCCCTTCAGGCCGTCATCGCGGCCTGTTTTACCTGACCTTACGGTAGGGGTGGGAGCGCCTGAACGCTGTAAGCAATGGTAAAGAGATGTTTCGCGCACGCCGCCATCGGGCGATGGCGGGCGGCGGCGAATCGGCCGCGCGGGCGGAGCGAGCTGCCCGGCGTCGTTGGCGGATCAGGCCATCTTCACGGGGGCGCGCCAGGATTCCGGATTGGTCCAGAATGCGCCCCGCAGGCGATCGCGGCTCGGCGGCGCCGGCGGCTTCACGGCACTGGCACCGATCCGGCCGCGCAGCGAAACCTGGCGGCCGCTGGTGCCGAGGCGTTTCACGACTTCGGCGAGGGTGCCGTCGGCCTGCCACTCGTCGAAGCGCCGACGGCAGGTCGGCGGCGACGGATAGCGCCCAGGCAGCTTCGACCAACCCTCGCCCGTCGACAGTACCCAAAGAACGGCGTTCACGACCGAACGTGCTTCCACGCGGGGACGGCCACGACGCTCACTGCGTGTGGGTTCCGCGCAGAAAAGTCCTTCGACCAGCGCCCATTCGTTATCCTTCAAATCGTCGAACAGCATCATGTCCTCACCTCAGCGAAGCTAACTCCGGTGCGCTGCCCTGCGCCGCGCACTCTTCAAGCACCCGATCCACGTCGGGTGCCGGGTGGGGGTGCCGTATTCCTTCTTCAGCCGAACGTATCGCCGTGCATCCGAAGGTTCCCGCGACCCTGTACGCGACTTGACGCACGAAGCGTGCCATGTCGGCGGCAATCCCCGTGAAAGCCGCATCGCACCGGGCCGACGGCCAAGTCAGCTAGGGGCGTATAAGACGCCAAAATGACCCCGCGGCAAATCGGGACAATCACCAATCTTGTGCAATCGAGCCCGCGCGGCGTGCGCCGCGGGCCGTGCTGCACCGCACCGACTCATCGCGAGCCGTTCCTCGGCGAAGGCCCTACAATCGCGCATCGAAGCGTGAGATTGATGAGGGCATTCAATGAATATCACCCTGCGCCAACTGAGGGTGTTTATCGAAGTCTCCCGGCTGCGCAGCTTCAGCCGGGCCGGCGACGAGATCGGGCTCACGCAGTCCGCCGTCAGCCGCTGCGTGCGCGAGCTCGAGGGCGAGATCGGCCTCAAGCTGATCGATCGCACCACGCGCGACGTGCAGCTGACCGATGCGGGGTCGAATCTGATCTCCAGCGTGTCGCGCCTCCTGGTGGACCTCGACGATGCCCTGCGCGAGATTCGCGAGATCGGCGAACAGCGGCGCGGCCGCGTGGTGGTGGCGGCCAGCCCGACCATCGCCTGCCGTTTGATGCCTCGCGTGGTGGCGGCCGCCGAACGGCAGTTCCCGTTCGTCACGCTCGGGCTGCGCGACGACGTGCAGAGCGACGTGCTGCGCAAGGTGAAGTCGGGCGAGGTCGATTTCGGCGTGGTGATCGGGCCGCTGGCGGTGGTCGACCTGGTCTGCGAACCGCTCATGACCGATTCGTTCTGCCTGGTCGCGCGCGCCGATCATCGGCTCGCGGCGGCCGAGAGCGTGCCCTGGAGCGCCCTGGACGGCGAGCGGCTGGTGCTGCTCGACTACGCCTCGGGCAGCCGGCCGCTGATCGACGCGGCACTGAGCCTGCACCGCGTCGGCGCATCGGTGGTGCAGGAGCTCGGTCATTCGGCGACGGTGTTCGGCCTGATCGAGGCAGGGGTCGGCGTGAGCGTGCTGCCCTGGCTGTCCCTGCCCTTGCCGGCGGGGTCCTCGCTGGTGGCGCGCCCCCTGTCGCCGCGCACCGAGCGCACCGTGGAGCTGGTGCGACGGCGCGACCGTTCGCTGTCGCCGGCCGCCGAGGCGATCTGGGGGCTGGTGAGGGACATGCCGGCACGGGCCGAGGATCTCGCCTGAAGGCAGGCGCCGCGACGCCTGGCACCAGAATCGGGCGCGGCCCGCTACACTGGCGACGATCATCATGGGAGAGTCGGGCTTGGATGCTTTCGTCAACACCTCGGGGCCTGCACCGGATGTGCGCGTGGCGGTCGAATCGCTGCGGCCTTCGCTGATCCGCGAAGTCGCCAATGCCGGATTCGGCCTCGACGGCGTGCTGCCGTTCTGGTTCGGCGAATCGGACCGGGTCACGCCGGCCTTCATCCGCGATGCGGCCAGCGCGGCGCTCGCCCGCGGCGAGACCTTCTACACCCACAATCTCGGCGCGGCGCCGCTGCGCGAGGCGTTGGCCGACTACGTTTCGTCCCGCCACGGCACGACGCGGGCCGCCCAGATCGCCGTCACCAGCGCCGGCGTCAGCGCGCTGATGCTGGCCGCGCAGTTGCTGGTCGGCGCCGGCGACCGCGTGGTGGCGATCACGCCGCTGTGGCCCAACCTGGTCGAGATTCCCAAGATTCTCGGCGCGCGGGTCGAATGCGTGCCGCTGGCGTTCGGCGAGGCGGGTTGGCGGCTCGATCTTGAACGGCTGCTGGCGGCGCTGACGCCGGACACGCGCATGCTGTTCGTCAATTCGCCCAACAATCCCACCGGCTGGACCCTTTCGACGGCCGAGCAGGCCGCTATTCTTGCGCATTGTCGGCGACATGGCATCTGGATCGTGGCCGACGAAGTCTACGAACGGCTCGGTTTTGGCGAGGGCGGCGCGCCCTCGTTCCTCGATCTGGCCAGCCGCGACGAGCGCGTGATCGTGGTCAATTCCTTCTCGAAGGCCTGGGCGATGACGGGCTGGCGGCTCGGCTGGCTGGTGGCGCCCGAGCGCACCATGGACGCCCTGTCCAAGCTGGTCGAGTACAACACCTCGTGCGCGCCGGGCTTCGTGCAGGCCGCGGGCGTGGCGGCGGTGCGCGAGGGCGAACCGTTCGTCGCCGAGTTCGTCGCGTCGCTGCGCACCGCCCGCGATCACCTGGTGGCCGCGCTCAACGGCTTGCCCGGCGTGCATGTCGAGGCGCCGGACGGCGCCATGTACCTGTTCCTGCGCCTGCCGGGCGCGGCCGACAGCCTGGCGTTCTGCAAGCGCCTGGTGCGCGAGGCGGGGCTCGGGCTGGCACCGGGACGCGCCTTTGGCGACGAGGGCGAGGGTTTCGTGCGCTGGTGTTATGCCTGCGACGTGGCCCGGCTCGACGCCGGCGTCGAGCGCCTGAAAGCCTTTTTGCAGGGAGCGGGCGGCTGAGGGCGAGGGCGGGCTGGTCGGGGTGGCGATTGAAAACCATTGCCCGAAAAAGCGTGGCATCGATCGAATGGCCGGCTTTACGCGTCGTCGGAATGTGCGTAAGATGGCGTCCAGTCACGCGATTCCATCATGGTTTCGTGCTGTTCCGTCCGGTCAGGGTCAGGCAACACGCTGGTTTCGCCACCCCCGGTTCGTGCTCCCATCAATATGACCGATCAGAATCGGGCGAGCGCGTCTTCTGTTCCTTATCGTCTGTTTCGTATATTGATCCGGTTCGTTTGACCAGAGGGTCTGGCCTAGCTGCATGAATACCCAAGAGGCGAAGATCGTCCTCGAGACTGCCTTGATCTGCGCGCAGGAACCGCTCAAATTGGGCGATCTGCGGCAGCTCTTTGCCGACACCGTGTCGGCGGACACAGTCCGAACGTTGCTCGAAGAATTGAAGGAAGCGTGGTCCGGCCGCGGCGTGGAGCTAGTCGCGCTGGCGACGGGCTGGCGCTTTCAGAGCAAGCCTGCGATGCGCGTCTATCTGGACCGCCTGCACCCGGAAAAGCCGCCGAAATATTCGCGCGCGGTGCTCGAGACGCTGGCGATCATCGCTTATCGCCAGCCGGTCACGCGCGGCGATATCGAGGAGATTCGCGGCGTCACGGTGAATACGCAGGTCGTGAAGCAACTCGAGGATCGCGGCTGGATCGAGGTGATCGGCCATCGTGACGTGCCGGGCCGTCCGGCGCTCTATGCGACGACGAAACAGTTTCTCGACGATCTCGGGCTGAAGGCGCTCGACGATCTGCCGGCGCTCGAAGAGCCCGCCGCGCATCTCGAGGCGAGCCTGCTGGCGCAGGCATCGATGGAATTCAACGAAGGCGAAGCCGGCGAGGCTGGTCTCGACGTGGCTGATTCCGCTGCATCGGGCGAATCGCTCCAGGCGAATGCCGGGGGCGAGCCGGTGCCGGGCGCGAGCGGCGATGCTGCCGATCCGTCGGTGGGGGAGAGCCAGGCCGCAGGCGGCGAGGCGCGCGATCCCATTGGCTTGGATTTGGCCGGCTCGGTCGAGCCGGTCGAAGCAACGGAGGCCTCGGAGCAAGTCGAGCCGGCCGCCGAAACCGTCATCGAACAGCAGGAATCGCAGCCTGTCGACGCGAGCGCCGAGCAGGCGGAGACGGAACCCGCCCGGCCGCTCGCGGTCGAGCATGAAGCAGGACAAGGCCCCGTGCCTGGTGCCGAGATTGACGACGAGTCGGCCCGCCACCACGAGGCGCAAGCCAGCCGCAACCCGGCGGACGCAGCACCACACGATATCGACGCGGCCCCGGCCTACCGGCACGGCGACGCAACCGGTTCAGCGGAAGACACCGGCTCGGGCGATGCCTCGCCCGACGAGGACGAGCCCGCGCAACGCCGCGCTTGATTGCGGCCATATAGAGATTGCCGCGCCCGCGACGGGCGCGAGACCTGACATTTCGAGGTTGTTTTGACTGATACCCACGACATTGATTCGTCCGAATCCGCGCACGCCCAGGCTTCGCGCGCCGAGGACGCTCCCGAGCAGTCCGGCCAGGACGCGGGCGGCGAAGACCGTCCGCGCCGCGGCCTGCGTCGCGGCCCGCGCAGCCTGATCGCGCGTCGTCGCGCGGCGGCGAAATCGAAGAATGCCGATCCGGCGGCCGAAGGTGCGGAAGCCGC
>NZ_VWWK01000424.1:0-1347 GCF_011753035.1 Burkholderia sp. Ax-1720
CGCGTGCAGCAGCGCGCGGCGCATGGTGCGCGGCGGCACCGCCGCCAGCGCGCCCAGCGCGGACTCGCCGAGCAGGTCGGGAAAGCGCCGGCCCCAGGCATGCGCGCCGCGGATCTCGGCGTAGATGGTCTGCGCGATGCGCCGCGCGCCGGCCTCGTCGGGCGAGGGGATCTCGTAGACGTTCATGCGGTTGAGGATCGGCTCGGGGATCGAGGACGCGTCGTTGGCCGTCGCGATCCAGATCACGTTGCCGGCATCGATCGGCACCTCGGCGAACTCGTCGACGAAGGCGCTCGCGGTGTCGTGCTCGAGCAGCGCGTAGAGCGCGCCGAGCGGATCATACTGGGCGTCGTTGCCGGCCTTGTCGATCTCGTCGATGGCGATCACCGGGTTCGAGTAGCTGCCGTGCACCAGCGCGTCGAACACCTTGCCCGGCTTGGCGTTCTTCCATTGCGAGGAGGCCCCCGACAGCACCCAGCCGGCGGTCAGCGAGCTCATCGGCACGTAGTGGTAGGCGGTGCCGAGCATCTGCGCCAGCGCCTTGGCGAAGTGGGTCTTGCCGATCCCGGGCGCGCCCAGCAGCAGGATCGGCATCAGCTCGAGCCGGTCCTCGGTCTCCAGGCACAGCGCGATCTGCTTGCGCAGGTCCTCCAGCGGCCCCGCGAAATTCGGCAGCGCCTCGGCCAGCGCATCGAAGGCCGGCATGCGCGTGGGCTTCACGCAGAAGCGCAGGTTGCCCGTCTTCAGCATCTTCTCGTAGGTCGCGCGCAGGGCCTCGCTGGCCCCCTCGTTGAGATCGTTCAGCGCGGTCTCGACCCGGTCGAGATCGTACACGCGGCTGAACGAGGCCACCGCCAGTTCCTGCTTCACCATCGCCGTCGTCATCACACACCTCTCGCTTGCCACGCCCGGTCGCCCCGGGCTCGCCGCCGCGCCGGCGCCCAGCTTGCATGCGCCGCGCGGCATCAGACCCCTCGCTGCCAGTGTTGGGCAGACAAAAGCGGCGTGCAAGCCAGCACTCCTCGTGCTCTGCTGCTGATCGCGGCGCGCGCTGCACGGCGCGGCAAGCGCGCGTATCATCGACGATTCACCGTCGCGTGCCGGCCGCCGCCTTGCGCCGCGCGCCGCGCCGCCGGCCCCTGCTGCCCCGACAGGAATCGCCGATGACCGAGCTTTCGCTGCCCGATCCGCTTGCCCACCCGCGCCTCGCGCGTCCCGCGCGCCCGCCGCGCGGCCGGAACCCGAATCGCGCGCGCCCGGTCAGACACGCTTTCGGCAGCGCCGCCTTCCCGATCTCCTCGATGCTTCGTTCCTTCGCGTTCAATATCGCGGCCGGCCTTCCGGGCT
>NZ_VWWK01000425.1:0-1265 GCF_011753035.1 Burkholderia sp. Ax-1720
CAGCGCGGCCACGCGCCGGCCCGCCACGAGCCTGGCGAGCGCCGCCTGCCAGCCGTCGTGCGCGCGCGCTTCCCTGTCGGCCACGCAGGCCAGGCTGACCAGCGCGTCGTGCACCTCGTCGGCATCGCGCACCAGCGGCCAGGCTTCCTCGCGCACCGCGGCGATCGCCTCGGCATCGAGCGCGCCCAGGTCGTCGGCCGATTCCGGGTCGCTCCAGCGGCGCGCCAGCACCGCCTGGGTGCGGCGTTCCTCGAGCGGCGCATCGTCGAGGAAGGCATAGGGCTTGGCGTTGAGGATCTCGGCGGCCAGCGGCGAGGGCGCCGGCAGGTCGCGCGCCACCAGTTCCACCTCGCCGGCCTCGATGCGGCGCAGCAGGGCCAGCCAGGCCTCGGTGTCGAGCGCCTCGTGCAGGCAGTCGTCGAGCGTCTGGTCGACCAGCGGGTGATGGGGAACCTCGCGCTCGCCGACGATGTTCTCGATGCAGGCCACCTGGTCCGGGAACACCGTGGCGAGCAGGTCCTCGCTCTTCATGCGCTGCAGTTGCGGCGCGGTGCGGCGCCCGCCGGTATAGCGCGGCAGCGCCAGCGAGGTGGTGGCGTTCCAGCGCCAGCGCACGCCGAACAGAGGCGCGTCGAGCAGGGCCTGCACCAGCACGTGCTCGGCGCTGGCCGCGCGCAGGTAGCGCCAGACCTCGGCCAGCTCGAAGCTGTGCGCGAGCGAGAGCGACAGGATGATGGCGTCGTCGGTGGCCGCGGCCTGCAGCTCGAAATTGAAGGCGCGGCAGAAGCGCTTGCGCAGCGCCAGGCCCCAGGCGCGGTTGACGCGGTTGCCGAAGGGCGAATGGATCACCAGCTGGGTGCCGCCCGATTCGTCGAAGAAGCGCTCCATCACCAGGGTGCGCTGGGTCGGCAGCGCGCCGAGCGCGGCGCGCGAGCGGGCCAGGTACTCGACGATCTGCCGGGCGGCTTCCGGCGCGAGGCCGAGCGTGCCGGTCAGCCAGTCGAGCGCGGGGGCCAGGCGGCTGGGCTCGGGCGTGTCGTGGGCCGTCGAGGGGGCGGGCGGGGCAGTGCCTGCCGGCGGGGGCTCGGCGCCGGGCCTGGCCTTGGCGGCGGGGTTCGGATCGAGCGCCGCGCGCGAGGCGGATTTCGCCGCGCCGGCCTTGGTCGCCTTGGTCGCGGCCTTGGCGCGTGTACTCGCGTCGGTGGCGGCGTCCTGCGCGAGCGCGGCCGTTGAGCGCGCCGTGTGGATCGCCCGCGAGGCAGCCG
>NZ_VWWK01000426.1:0-1318 GCF_011753035.1 Burkholderia sp. Ax-1720
CGGCCGCGCCGGCCAGGCCGAGCGCCCCGCCGCGCGCGAGCCAGCGGCGCCGGCCCGCATCCGGGTGAAGACGAACGCGGCTCATCGCGGATAACCGATGCGGTGGCCGCCGACCGGATCGGTCATCACGCCCATCGGCACGCCGTAGATCGCCTCCAGGCTGTCCTCGCGCATGATCTCCTCGGGGCTGGCCTGCATCAGCACGCGGCCGTGGCGCAGCGATACCAGCTGGGTGCAGAAGCGCGTGGCCATGTTGACGTCGTGCAGCACCACCACGGCGGTCATGCCGCGTGCCTCGCAGAGCGTGCGGATCAGTTGCAGCACCTCGAGCTGGTGGCCGATGTCGAGCGCCGAGGTGGGCTCGTCGAGCAGCACGCAGCGGCTGTCCTGCGCGATCAGCATGGCCAGCCAGACGCGCTGGCGCTCGCCGCCCGAGAGGCTGTCGACGGGACGCTCGGCGTAGTGCGCGACGTCGGTCGAGACCATCGCGTTCTCGACGTGCTCGTGATCCTCGCGCGTGAAGCGGCCCAGCGCGCCGTGCCAGGGATAGCGGCCGAGGGCGACCAGCTCGCGCACCAGCAGGCCGTCGGTGGCCGGCGTGTACTGCGGCAGGTGCGCGACCTGCTGCGCGAAGCGCCGGTGCGGCCAGCCCGCCAGCGGCTCGCCGCCGAACGCGATGCTGCCGCGCGTGGGCGCATGCAGGCGCGCCAGCAGGCGCATCAGCGAGGTCTTGCCGGAGCCGTTGTGGCCGATCAGTCCGACCACCTGCCCGGCCGGGATGTCCAGCGTGATGTCCTGCAACAGCAGTTTGTCGCCGATCGCGAAATCGACACCTGAAAGTCGGTAGAGCGGCGTATCGCCGGCGGATGTGGTCACGGCTTCGGTTCCATCGTCTGCTTGGTCTGGCGGGAACGGCGGGCCGAAGCCCGCCGGGGCGTCATTATCCGACAGTTCGGCGGTGCCGCGCGTCGTCGCCGCCGATTTCCGCCGATTCGCCGGCCGCCGGCGCGACGGGAACCGCCGGAACCGCCGCCAGCGCACGCAGGCGGCGCGCGACGCCGGCATGCACCTCCGGATGCAGCACGATCCCGCTGTGCGTCGCATCCGCCTCGATCACCTCCACCTCGCCGCTGGTATGCGGCCGCCAGTCGCGCTCGCGACCCGCCACGGCATCGCGCGTGGCATGCCAGAAGCTCAGCGGCACGTCGATGCGCGGCAGCGCGTGCGCGACGCGCAAGCGGTAATGCAGGCCGTCGATCTCGGCCGCGCGCGCGAACAGCGGCGCCAGGGCCGCGCCGTCGGGCTGTGCGGCCAGCCA
>NZ_VWWK01000427.1:0-1310 GCF_011753035.1 Burkholderia sp. Ax-1720
CGAGCAGGCGGCCCGCGATCGCCAGCAGCGCCAGCCAGGCCGCGACGGCCCAGCCGGCGAGGCCGATTTCCTCGGTATAGGCCCAGTCGGCGAAGCCCACCACGCGGTTCGGCCAGAGACAGGCGACGGCGCCGAAGGCCGTCCAGGCCAGCGCGGCGACCAGGCCCGTGCCCCAGACGCGCGGTTCTCGCGCGGCTGCCGATGCGTCGGCGGCGCAGGCAGAGCAGGCGAGCGCGGCCGGCTTGTCTGCCGGTGCCTCGATCGTGGCGTGGCCGGCTGGCGTCGCCGCAGCCGGCTGCCGCGCGGCGTGCCGGTCGAGCGGGGTGGAATCGAGCGTGGACATGATCCTCAGCCCAGTACGTTGGCGTAGACCGTCTGCGCGAAGCGCTGCGGATCGGTCGACTTGCGCATCACGCCGATGCGGCGGAAATCGTCGGCATAGAAGGCGATCTCCTGCTGCAGGTCGACATTGGTGGGATGGTGCTCGTAGGTCAGCGTCGCGTAGAGCTTGCGCAGGTCCTCGGGGCTGACCTTGGGCGTGTACTTCGCGAACAGCCGGGCCGATTCGTTGGGGTTCTCGCGCGTGTAGTCGGTGGCCTCGACGATCGAGCGCGCCAGCGCGGCGGCGGCCGGCCGGTCGTTGCGCACCAGCTCGCCGCGCGCGCCGATCACGCAGCAGACCTTGTGCTGGTACTCGTCGGAGAGGTTGCTGGCGAGCTGCGTGTACTGGCCGGGGCTGCGCTTCTCCAGCAGGTAGAGGTTCGGGTCGCCGTCGGCGATCGCGTGGATCTCGCCCTTGTCGACGGCCGTGCCGAGCAGGTCGGCCGGGTACTGGCGCCAGGCGACGTCGCGCTCGGCGTCGATGCCGTGCCTGGCCAGCAGGATCGCGAAGAAGTGCTTGCCGGGCGAGGCCAGGTCGCTCACGCCGATGGTCTTGCCCTTGAGCGCGGCCAGCGAGGTGACGCCGGCCTTGTTGGCGCCCAGCAGGCGCACGCAGCCGCCATGCGAGCTGCCGATGATCTTCACGTCGAAGCCGGCCTCGAGCGGCTTGAGCCAGCGGTGGATCATGCCCACCGCCGCGTCGGCCTTGCCGGTCGCGATCGATTCGAGCAACTGGTCGGTCGAGCCCGAGTAGTTCACCAGCTCGACCGCGAGGCCGTTCTTCTCGAAGATGCCGCGCTCCTGCGCGACCACGATCGGCGTGAGGCAGAAGGCGGTCTGGTTCCAGGCGAACTTCAGCTTGCGCAGCGGCGGCGCCGACCAGGCGCTGCGGCCCAGCGCCAGCGCGGCGCCCGCCAGCGCGGCGGCGC